>JAQVUB010000494.1 GCA_028699735.1 Lentisphaeria bacterium
GTTGAAACAAATGATATTTTTCAGTATAAGCAATCCATAGTTTTCAAGACCTCACATGTCGAACACACGAAGAATGATACGATACTATGCCGCTGAGCTGGAATGAAATCAAATCACGCGCCCTTGCTTTTTCCAGGGAATGGCAGCAGGAAAGCTCCGAGGATGCCGAAGCCAAATCCTTCTGGGACGGCTTTTTCAATGTCTTCGGCATTTCCCGCCGCCGCGTCGCCACTTTTGAAGAACCGGTCAAAAAGCTGGGCGAAAAATACGGATACATTGATTTGTTCTGGAAGGGCGTGCTGATTGTCGAGCACAAATCGCGCGGGAAAAACCTCGAGAAAGCCTATGATCAGGCCCTTGATTATTTTCAGGGACTTAAAGAACGCGACCTGCCCAAATACGTTATTGTTTCCGACTTTGCCCGTATTCGTCTCTACGATCTGGAAGAAAATGAACAGCATGAATTTGAGTTGAAAGACTTGCATAAGAATGTGCGGCTTTTCGGCTTTATTGCCGGTTACCAGACGCACAAAATTCAGGCACAGGACCCGGTCAACATTCGGGCCGCCGAACAGATGGGCAAACTGCACGACCGGATGAAAGACTCGGGATACACTGGCCATCCGCTGGAAGTTTATCTGGTCCGCCTGCTGTTTTGCCTGTTTGCCGAAGATACCGGCATATTTGAAAAACAGCAGTTTAAAGAATACCTCGAAGAACGCACCGGAGAAGACGGCGCCGACCTTGCCTATCATCTCAGCACGCTGTTTCAGGTTCTCAACACACCGCGCGAAAAACGCCTGAAAAATCTGGACGAGCAGCTGGCCGCCTTTCCCTACGTCAACGGCAAACTCTTTGAAGAGCTTCTGCCCACGGCGGGCTTTGACGCCCCCATGCGCCAGGAGCTGCTGGACTGCTGTTCGCTGGATTGGAGCCGCATTTCGCCCGCCATTTTCGGTTCGCTTTTCCAGTCCATCATGGACAAGCAGGCAAGGCGAAACCTTGGCGCGCACTACACCAGCGAGGAAAACATTCTCAAACTGATCAAACCGCTCTTCCTGGATGCGCTGTGGGAAGAGTTTGAAAAAATCAGACACAACAAAAACAAGCTCTTTGATTTTCACAAAAAACTGCGGCGACTTAATTTCTTTGACCCCGCCTGCGGCTGCGGCAACTTTCTGGTTATCGCCTACCGTGAACTGCGGCTTTTAGAGCTGGAAATCCTGCGGGCGTCACGCGCCAGTGACCAGTCCTTTCTGGATGTCCACTCATTACTGCATCTGAACGTCGATCAGTTCTACGGCATCGAAATCGAAGAATTTCCGGCGCAGATCGCGCAGGTGGCCATGTGGCTCATGGACCATCAAATGAACCAACTGGTGTCGGAAGAGTTCGGCCAATACATTATCCGCATTCCCCTGCAGGTAAGCAGCACGATTGTTTGCGGCAACGCACTCACCATCGACTGGAAGACCGTCGTTTCGCCCTGGAGAGTGAGCTATATCATGGGTAACCCGCCGTTTGTCGGCTACCAATGGCAAAGTGCTGAACAAAAGAAGGACGTAGTGGAGATATTCTCAGGAATGAAAGCGGCAACAAGTCTTGACTATGTTGCATGCTGGTACGCTAAAGCTGGTCAATACATACAAAACACAGAAATATCTTGTGCATATGTTTCAACAAATTCAATAGTTCAAGGTGAGCAAGTTGCGATTCTCTGGCAGGAGATGATACAAAAATATGGAATAAAGATTAACTTTGCGCATAGAACATTTCAATGGAACAATGAAGCGCGGGGTAAGGCTGCTGTACATTGTGTAATTATTAGTTTCGCTCAATTTGATACTTACCCCAAATGGCTATTTGAATATGAAAACATAAAAGGCGAACCACATAAAATCAAAGTACAAAATATCAATCCATATCTAATAGATGCACCCACGGTTATTTTGGAGGCAAGGCGATTACCTATTGCCAAAGTTCCTAAAATGACTCTTGGAAGTATGCCCAAGGATGGAGGGAATCTCTTGCTAAACAGTGAAGAAAAAGATGCACTTCTTCGAAAAGAACCAAAAGCAGAAAAATGGGTAAGGCCATTCTCAATGGGAAATGAATACATAAACTCGATTCCTCGTTATTGCCTCTGGCTTGTAGATTGTCCACCAACAGAATTAAAGGCTATGCCTGAAGTGCTACATCGAGTTAAACTTGTTAAAGAAATGCGCTTAGCAAGTCGGGCCCCTTCTACAAAATCAGCAGCAGAGACACCGACACTATTCAAGCAGCTTAACCAGCCAAACAATAATTATTTAGCTGTTCCACGGGTCTCATCTGAACGACGCATTTATATACCGATTGGCTACCTACCAAAAGAACATATTGCAGGGGACAAATTATACACGGTTTCAAATGCAACATTGTTTCATTTTGGGGTATTGACTTCCATTATGCACATGGCATGGATGAGAGTTGTAGCAGGTCGCCTAAAAAGCGATTACAGTTATTCCAATACTATCGTTTACAACAACTTCCCCTGGCCTGAAAATCCGACGGACAAGCAAAAGCAGGCTATTGAAACTGCCGCGCAGGGAGTGCTGGATGCCCGCGAAAAATTTCCAGGCTCGTCGCTGGCCGATCTTTACGATCCGCTGACCATGCCGCCCACCCTGCTCAAGGCCCACCAGACGCTCGACCGCGCCGTCGATGCCGCCTACGGCAAAACCAATTTCAAAAC
>JAQVUB010000495.1 GCA_028699735.1 Lentisphaeria bacterium
AGGATATTCAGGGGAATTCCTTCGACATCGAGGTCACGGATGGCATAAGCGAGGTCGATCCGGTCAGCCCAGCTTTCCCCCAGTCCAAGAATCCCGCCAGTACAGTTGCTTATTCCATATTTTTTCAGGAGCCGAATGGTGGCAATCTTATCCTCAATCGAGTGCGTATCGGCAATCAGTTCAGAATATCGGGACGGACTGGTCTGCAGATTCATATTGTAACGGAAGGTGTGATGCTCCGCCAGAAGACGCGCCGTTTCATCACTGAGAATGCCGACGGATACGCACAACTCCATGTCCGGCAATTGTGCGTGCAGCAGATCCAGCGTCGCCAGAATGCGGCGAAATTCATCATTCACTTTCAAATAACCGCAACCGCTGCCGACATAGCCGAAACGCCGGATGCCACAAGAATATACTTTCTCTGCAGCGGCAAGAACCTCCTCCGGCGACAACTGCGCATAGGTCTCAATCCCCGTGGCATAATGCCCACTTTGTGCGCAAAATCGGCAATTCTGGCTGCAATGCCCGGATTTGGCATTGACAATCGAGCAGGGATGAAAAGCAGGAGCAAACTTTTTTCTTACCCGGTTGGCCAAAGCCAGCAGATCCGGCAAATCTCCACTCGGAATATTTTCAGCCAAAGCAAGCGCTTCCTCACGGGAGAGCAGTTCCCCATCCAGAACTTTGGCAGCATTGACAATAAGAGGATGCAATATCATTTTCTCAACAGATTCCGGGAGCTTGTTAAAAATTTTGTGTTTTTTGTGTTTTTTCGTTGTAAAAAAAGCAGTCACCATCGTCCGGAAGCTCCGCCACCGCCAAAGCTGCCCCCGCCGCCGCTGAATCCCCGACCGCCACCACCGCTGAATCCGCCGCCGCCAAAGCCACCAAATCCGCCGCCGCCAAAGCCAGAACCCCGTCCACGTCCGAACAAAGCCATGATCAGGATCGTTCCGGCGATACCGAAAAAAAACAGCAAGAAAAGAATATCGGATTTGGTCAACTGAGAGTCAGCCTCGGAGTCGGCCTGACTGTAGGCTTCCGCTTCTCCGCTTGCCGCTGCTTCGTGACCTGTAACCAGGCTTTCGACTTTCCGGATGGCATAGAGA
This sequence comes from Lentisphaeria bacterium, assembly GCA_028699735.1. Lineage (GTDB taxonomy): Bacteria > Verrucomicrobiota > Lentisphaeria > Oligosphaerales > Oligosphaeraceae > JAQVUB01. Next base: position 1,113 of record JAQVUB010000495.1, read on the forward strand.
GTGCCACCGGCAAAATCCTGGTTGCGAAAATATGCCCCCATTGCACGGATAATATCCCCTGCTCTGGCGTCGTTGATTTCCCCTTCCCATCCATAGCCAATTTCCAAACGGAGCTGACGATCCCGCAAAGAAAACAGCAACAGGGCTCCATTATCACTGCCCTTGTGTCCAATCTGCCATTTCTCCGCCAGGCGGATGCAGAATTCCTCAATCGACCAGCCACGCAATTCCGGCAACGTCAGCACTGCCATCTGTCCGCCGGTACTGGTTTCCAGAGCCTGAACCGCCTCTTCCAGACGGGCTTTGTCTTCGGGAGAGAAAACCTGAGCCCGGTCGACAATCCGGCCGGTAAGTTCAGGAAGTGAAGTTGCATCTTCGCTTGACGAATATCTTCGCGAACAGGTTTCCAGATTCAACAGCAATACGGTTACCAGCAGGATCAAAAACAGCAGGCTGACATTCAGAATCCGTTGTGCTTTATTTTTAGCCATAGATGTAAAGTTTGCTGACTGTGGTATTTTTTTAACAACGAAAAATCACGAAAAAAAACGAAATTTTTCCGTGCCGCTTCGTGCTTTTCGTTGTTCAAAAATTTACCGCGGGAACCGTTTCCACTGCCGCCCTTCCGGCTGGCGGTTCGAAATACTGCGCGGAGGTCAGGCCTAAACCCGAGGCAAACAGCGAACCTGGAAATACCCGGATTGCGGTATTAAAGTCACGCACGGCCTGATTATAGCGTCCCCGGGCAACTCCGATCCGGTTTTCTGTTCCGGCCAGCTCATCCTGCAAGCGGATAAATGTACTGTCTGCTTTTAATTGGGGGTAATTCTCTGCGATAGCCAGCAGACGACCCAGAGCGGAAGTCACCGCACCTTCTGCAGCAGCTTTTCCTTCCGGCCCGCTTGCCCCCAGCAACTTGCTTCGAGCTTCCGCTATTTCCGTAAAAATCTGATTTTCATGGGCAGCGTATCCCTTGACCGTATTGACCAGATTGGGGAGCAAGTCCGCCCTGCGTTGCAGTTGCGTATCAATCTGACTCCATTGCTCCCGGACAAACTCATCGCTGGCAATCAGACGATTGCGGCAGGAAATCACCCAGCCGCCCACAAGCAGCAAGAAAACCAGAATGCCGGCACATACTAAAAGAATTGTCTTTTTCACAGTTCATTACCTCCTCAAAAAATATCCTTGTACACAATCAAAACTGTTTTTTACAATATTGCCGGAAGACCCATTTTGCAATTCAGGTTTAAAAGGTGGCGCGACTGCCCCGGTTGCGATGTTCAGGGAAACCACAGAGTCCATGGAACTCAATGAATGACACTGGGCGATATGTTCTGGTTTTCCGGCATTCCGTCAACAGCATCTGCCAGGGGTCGGGCTTGAGTAGCATAGCAACAATCGCAACCGGGACGGTCGCGCCACCTTTTAAACCTGCGTTGCATGACGAGCGTAATGCATTAAATTAATGCATGGGTAATTTTTTCAATCCATCGGAAACATCAAGGACTGCAAACGTGCAACATTTTTTTACATACAATGACTTGGAAAGTTTTCTGGGCATTTCGGCTCCGCTTCTGATGCTGGACACTCTGGAGGTTGATACGGATCA
>JAQVUB010000042.1 GCA_028699735.1 Lentisphaeria bacterium
CGTCCAAAAAGGGAAAGTGGCGTAAGCGGCCCGCTTGCGATGACAAAAACTCGACCCAATCTTAAAATAATCAAGGAATATCATTGAATCATGGGAAAAAACATTCCTCCGCAGTTCAAAATGAAATATGAAGAGACCATCACAAGCGGGCCGCTTGCGCCACTTTTGCCCCCGAACCCTTTTTGGACGGGGTCTACATACGGCAGGCTAAAGCCCGTACTACATACGACAGGAAGTTTTTTCGGCGTTTGACAAACAGGCTTTTGCGGGCTATTTTTTTGGCGGGTAGCAGAGAGAATATTCAGGGTTATGAGCATCAATGCCGGGCAGGGAGGGAATTCCCGGTATAGAGGCTATTCAATGTCTTCAGGAGGCGGATGTTTTTCATTGTTTATTTTTGCACGGTACTCGGATTTTGTCTATACAGCTGGGGGCATTTATATCAGGCATTCTGGCGTCGGCACTGGATTACGGCTGCCGTAGCGGCGGGCGTAATGCTGCTGCTGACGTTTCTGCCGATGTTGAACCGGATGGCTTTCCGGCGCGGCGCCATGCCGGCGTTGGAACTTCTTGCCTGGATCTGGCTGGCGTTGATTTTCTGGTTCTCCTGCACACAACTGCTGGCTGATGCATGGAACCTGCTGCTGATGCTGGGACGTCTGGTTGCAAAAATCGCTGGCGCCAGGGAAAGGGTTCATAGCGTACTGCTGGCATTGCGCCTGCCCGCTTTTGCATCGGCACTTGCCGGGCTGAGCATGGTGCTCGTTGCGGCACTCTGGGGCGTCATCGAAGTCGGCATGGTGCGTCTGAAAACAGTGGAAATCTATTCAGAAAAAGTCCCTCTGGAAGCGGATGGTTACCGGATTGCAGTGGTCAGTGATCTGCATTTTCATCATGGTTTTCAGAATGCCATACTGCACAAGGCCATAGATTGCATCCGTGAAGCAAATCCGCATCTGTTGCTCAGTGCCGGGGATTTTCTTGATGGAGCCATCAGCCCGAGGACGGAACGCCTTTTCTGCCAGTTTGCCGCTGTCGTGGTGCCCGATGGAAAATATGGGGTACTGGGTAATCATGACAGTTATTCGGGTGCGGAGGACAGCATGCAGGCGCATGCCCAGGCCGGCTTTAAGGTATTGCGCCAGCGGGGTGTTGACATCAAACCCTGGTTGCGGCTGTATGGGATTGATGATCCGGCCGTGTGGCGTCGCCAAGGACGCCAGGAACCCGCGCTGAAACTGCCACTGGTTTCTGATGAGCAGTTTGGCATCCTTCTGGAACATCAGCCGCGACGACCGGAAGTCCCCGACCGTCAGAATTATGATCTGATGCTCAGCGGCCATACCCACGGCGGACAGATTTTTCCGTTTCATCTGCTGGTCAGAATGGAATATCCCTGGAAGACCGGGAGCCCGATTGCTTTTCCCGGCGGACTGACGCTGTATATTTCGCCAGGAACGGGATTCTGGGGGCCGCCTTTCCGGCTGCTGGCACGTCCGGAAGTTACCTTGCTGGTACTGCGCAGTGCCCAGCCAAAGGTTTTTTAACAACGAAAAAACACAAAAAAACACGAAAAAAGTTCGTGTCTTTTCGTGTCTTTTCGTTGTTAAGAAATGCAGATCAGAAGACGGCTTCTTCCGTATCATTGCGGAAGAGATGTGCTTTGGGCAGGTAGACGGACAACTCAATCTCTTCCCCATAACGGACTTTGCGGAAGGGGTCCACCTTGGCGATAAAGCTGGTCTTACCGGTGTTCAAATAAACATGTGTTTCAGCCCCCATCGGTTCAATTACTTCTATTTTTGCCCTGATGCGCGGCAAATCCGGATTCTGCTCAGCCATCTCGGAGCCGATATTTTCCGGACGCAAACCAAAGGTTACATCGGTAACTTTGGCGGCCGTCATTTTTTCTTTCCAGGCGGGATCCCTTAGTTCGATTTCGAAAGTCCCCTCACTGAAAAGAATTTTGCCATTTTTTTCAAGGATTTTTCCCGCGAAGAAGTTCATGGGGGGGGTGCCGATGAATCCGGCGACGAATTTATTGCTGGGGAAGTTATAGAGGGTAATGGGGTCTGCGACCTGTTGGATGATACCGTCTTTCATGACACAGATACGGTCGCCCATGGTCATCGCCTCGATCTGATCATGAGTGACGTAGATCATGGTGCTTTGCAGACGCTGATGCAGACGGCTGATTTCAGCACGCATCTGTACACGCATCTTGGCATCCAAATTGGAAAGCGGCTCGTCAAACAGAAAAGCCTTCGGCTGCCGGACGATAGCCCGCCCAACCGCAACCCGCTGACGCTGACCCCCGGAAAGGTTCTTCGGACGACGCTGCAAATAATTTTCTTTGGGGTCATCCAGCCCCAGAATCGCCGCCGCTTCCCGGACGCGCCGGTCAATTTCATCTTTCTTGAAATGTCTCAAGCGCAAGCCAAAGGCCATGTTTTCATAGACGGTCATGTGCGGATACAGCGCATAATTCTGAAAGACCATGGCTATATCCCGGTTTTTGGGAGGGACGTTGTTGACGACTACACCCCCGATACTGATCGTGCCGCCGGTAATTTCCTCGAGCCCGGCAATCATCCGCAACGTGGTGGATTTGCCACAGCCGGAGGGTCCGACCAGCACCATGAACTCCTTGTCCTTGATTTCCAGATTGATGTCTTTGACCGTTGGTTCCGGATTTCCCGGATAGGCCTTGTAGACGTGACTGAGGATTACTTCTGCCATTGTTGCTCCTTGATACCGGTATTCCGCAACGGTTGAATACCGCACTGTTGATTAGGGGCGAACTGGCGACTGAAAAAGGCACCATTGTGTCCGCCGTAAAGCAAGCAATGTAATTCCGTAAACCCGGAATATCAAGAAGAAAACCACCGCAATTTTTTAACCACGAAAAACACGAAAAAGCTTTTCAGTCATTCTGGAGTTCTGCGATACGGGCTTCGCATTCAGCGCTGAGGCGTTCCAGTTTATCGGAGGCTTCTTCCCAGCGGCTTGCTTCGCAGTCCATTTCTTTTTTGATCTCGATGAGCCGGCGGTTGAGGGCGGCAAAATCCGTGTCGGGTTTTGCTTCCGCCAGGGCTGTATAAATATTTTTTTGCTCTTGATCGAGCGCTTCCATACAAGCCTCACTTGCCGCAACAATGGCCTCCTGCGGTTTTTTTAGCTTGCCGATTTCATTGCGGATCATGGCCTCGTCGCGTTTGCGCTGCTTGCGGTTGCCTGCAACATTGCTCTCGACAGGAGCCTGTTTTATCGGAGCCGGCACCGGGAAAGTGGAATTTGCGGGTTTGGCGGGAGCAACTTTTTCCGCAGGAGGGGGCGTTCCTTCTTTGAGTGCCTGTTCTTCGGCCAGTTTATGTCGAAAATACTCATAATTTCCGAAGTATCGTGTAATTCCATCCGGTGTCAGATAGAAGATGGTATTGGCGACTGCTTTGACAAATTCGATATCGTGGCTGACCAGGCACAGGGTTCCCTCATAGGTCTGCAGAGCCTCTTCGAGGGCTTCGCGGGCATAGATATCCAGGTGTGTGGTTGGTTCATCCAGCAGCAGGAAATTAAGCGGGCGCAACAGCAGGCGTGCCAGTCCCAGACGAACTTTTTCGCCACCGCTGAGCACCTGCACGCGTTTGTCGATGTCATCGCCATGAAAACCGAAACCGCCCAGCAGTTGACGAATCTCTCCTTCGGTTCGGTCGCTGGCATAGGTTTTGACGGTTTCAAAGACGTTTCGATCCGGATCCATCGTATCGGCATAATCCTGGGACTGGTATCCCATTTCCACGCCATGACCAATGCTGACTTTGCCTTCGGTCAGGGTCAGGTGTCCGGCAATCAGGCGCAGCAGGGTGGTTTTACCCATGCCGTTGAGTCCGATCATGGCTGCCCGGTCACCGCGTTCCAGGCGCAAATCCAGCTGGCTGAAAACGGGATTTTTCCCGTCATAGGAAAAGGCGGCCTGTTCGAGGCGGATGACTTCCTGCCCGGAGCGAGGGGGTTTTGGCAGGCGGATTCTGGGGCCTTTGATGGTAATAGAACGCACTTCGATATCTTCGAGCCGGTCGAGTTGTTTCTGTTTGCTCTGTGCCTGTGAGGCCTTGGTTGCCTTGCCTTTGAAACGGTCTATGAAACGTTCCAGCTGTTCCTTTTTACGGTCAATATTGCGTTTTTGAGCGATAAGCTGGTCATGCCGGGCTTCGCGTTCCTGCATGTAACGTGCGTAATTTCCGTTGTAGCGCGTGGTATGCCCCCCCATCACTTCAATGGTGACTGAAGTCAGGGAATTGAGCAGAAAACGGTCATGGGAAACCAGCAGCAAGGTGCCGGCATAGGTTTTCAGGAAATCCCGCAGCCATTCGACAGCGGGGACATCGAGGTAGTTGGTCGGTTCGTCCAAAAGCAGGATATCCGGCTGAGCGACCAGGACACGCGCCAGCTCCGCACGAATTTGCCATCCGCCACTGAAAGAGGCAAACAGGTCATGAAAACGCTTGACGCTGAAGCCCAGGCCGCTAAGAATGGCCTCTGCACGGTTTTTGATGTCATAGCCGCCAAGATGTTCGAATTCCGTCTGCAGGTTGCCGAGGCGTTTGAGTGCACGAGCCTGATCCTCGCCTGTAAGGCAGTCCAGTTCGTGTTCGATCCGCTCCATTTCCAGCTGCATGCCTTGGATTTCCGGGACGGCATTTTCAGTATATTCAAGCAGGCTGGTTTTTTGCGCAAAGGGATGCAGCTGCTGGCGTACATAACCTAAACGCTGGCTGGATGGATAGGAGCAGTCCCCCTTATCCGGACTCGTTCTGCCGGCCAGCATTTCAAACAGGGTACTTTTTCCGGCGCCATTGGGGCCGACTACCCCGACGCGTTCCCCATCGTGAACGGCAAAGCTGGCTTCGATAATGACCTGCTGCAGACCAAAGGATTTGCTGACGTTATTGAATTGAATCATGGATAAGACTGACCGAAATAAGGATATTTGCGTTGTTTTACATAATATACTGCACGCTGGAAAGCCTGCCCGGTGTTGGGGGCAGGGGGCAGGAAGAAGTACATACGGCAGGCTAAAGCCCGTACTACATACGGCTGGAAGACGTACATACGGCAGGCTAAAGCCCGTACTACATACGGCTGGAAGACGTACATACGGCAGGCTAAAGCCCGTACTACATACGGCTGGCGGTGCTGAAAATATTTCGTCCAATGAGCCATTGTTCATAGAGGTTCGTGCGTTATATAACGATACGATCATGCTTTTGTGCCGAATTTCTGGAGAATTTTGTGGAAGTCAAAGCGAATAAGAGTTTAGCGGACCGGATCATCCATGCCAGCGTTATTGTAGGTCTGGCACATATCTGTTTAAAATTTGCCGGTTTGATACAGGTCAAATTTGCCACGCAGTATTTGGATTCCTCCTTGTATGAGCCCATCATGGTGGTGGCTTTCACGGGGGTGATCAACAGCCTTTTTTTGATTGGCGAAGAAGTCATCGGTCCTTCGTTTCTGACCATTTTCATGCGTGAGAAAGAGGAGAAGAATGAGCAGGCTGCCTGGGACTACGGCAATACGGTTCTGACTTTTCAGAGTCTGCTGCTGATGTTTATGGTCGCACTGGTAGCCTGCTTCCCGGATTTTTTTATTCATCTTTTTACCAAATGGGATATCCAAGATAATCCGGAACGTTACAAGATATTGCGCCTGAGCTTGCAGGTACTGGCTCCCTGTCTGTTTTTCCTTTCCCTGGGCTCGACTACCTACATGCTGCTTAATGGCTATAAGAAATTTTTTCTGGCGGCGTTTGGCGATGCTTCAACCAAAATTTGTGTAGTATTGGGGCTGGTCGCGGGCATGGGCTGGTTTGGCTGGGATTTCCGGGCTCTGTTTGCCGGGTTGCTGGCTGGTAGTGCCGCCAAATTGGCCACGCATGTACTTGGCTTGTGGAAAAAGAGGTCGTTATTCCGTCCTTCATTGAACTGGCGCAATCCGGCTTTTCAAAGCATGCTGTTGATCATGCTGCCGTTACTGGCAGGAATTATTTTTGCCAAAGTCCGTGATAATTTTAATAATATTTATGTTTTGACGCATCTGAAAGAGGACGGGGTTCTGATGGCCAATGACCTCGGGCGGCGTTTATATTCATCGATTCAATGGCTGGTGCCCTACGCACTGCAGATTGCCCTCTTCCCATTTCTGTGCGAACTGGCCAGCCGGAAAGACAAGGAAAAGCTGGGGGAGGTTCTGGGCTCCTCCTGCCGGCTGCTGCTCTCGGTTTTTGTGCCGGGAGCCCTCTGTCTTTCTTTGCTGGCCATGCCGATTTCCATCCTGATTTTTCTTGGCGGCAAGACCGGTATTGAGCTGGCTTCCTGGGCTGGAATATCGACGGCTTGTTATACGCTGGTGCTGCCGGCCGCTGCCGTGGAATGCGTGTTGATGCAGGGCTATTTTGCCGAGCAGAAGACGGTTGCAGTGACGGTGATTGGCTTGATCGCCTCGATTGTCAGCGTGGCCTTCAGTTATGTCGCCATCGTCCATTTTCAGGTTGGGGCTGTGGCATCTTTGGTGGTGGTGGCCACTGGTTTTGTGCTGTCCAGGTATCTGAAATCGATCATTCTTTCGATTTATCTGCAGAAATCGACCCCGATGTTTCATCGGAAAACGCTGTCCCTGTTTTTTGGCAAACTGCTGCTGTTGTCGCTGTTTACCGCTGCAGTCACCTGGGGGGCTTCTGAACTGATGAATCACCTGCTTCCCGATGGAATCTCCAGTGCTTTGGCAGCCATACGCGGCGGCGACACTTTTATTCCGGAAGTCAGCCGTTTCAAAATATTGTGCCGGCTGGCTGTTGCCTTAAGCGCCGGCGGTATTGCCTTCCTCGGCGGCGCATTACTGCTGCACCTCGCCGAGGCAAAGCAAATGCTCGACTGGGCCTGGGATAAAGTGCAAAGCAAAATAGCAGCAAAGAAGATGCCGTAGGAATCAGTTATGAGTTATGAGTTATGAGTTATGAGTTATGAGTTATGAGTTATGAGTTATGAGTTATGAGTTATGAGTTGTCAACTCCCAACTCCCAACTCCCAACTCCCAACTCCCAACTCATAACTCATAACTATTAAGCATTCCACCAGGATTCGAGGTTGGCGGCGGTTTCGAGAATATCTCGTTGCTGCTCTTCGCCTTCGGCGATTTCGCGTTCGATGATGAATTCTCCGTCGAAGCCGATTTCCCGGAGTCGTTTAACCAGCATGGGGAAGCGCACCATGCCTTTTCCGACCTGGACTTCTTTGCCCAGTTTAAGTCCGTCGGTTGGGGTCATGCCGTCTTTGACATGCAGGTTGCGGACGTATTTTCCGAAGACCTCGAGTGAATCGAGGGGGTTTCCCTTGCCATACATCAGCAGGTTTGCGGGATCGAGATTGATGCCCAGGTTGCCAGTGCCGACTTCTTCGATGACCCGGAGCAGTACGATAGGGGTTTCCTGCCCGGTTTCGAACCAGAATTCAATGCCGAGCTGTTTGCAGTAGTTGGCGACAGCGGCGATGGCAATCACTGTTCCTTTGTATTCCGGATCGGTCATATTTTCGGGGATGAATCCACAATGGGTAATGATGGCACGGGCACCGATTTTGCTGGCAAAGTCGGCGGCCTGCTTCAGTTCATTAATGCGTTGAAAACGGAATGCGGAGGGTACCAGTCCCAGGGTCAGGGGGCCTTCCGTGAAATTCCAGTACACGGGGCCGGTATAGCCTGCCCAGAAGGCGCAGGGTTGCACGCCGCTGCTCTGAATCTGTGCAGAGACTTTTGCGGCCAGCGCGTCGTTCAGTTCAAAGGGTCTCCAGCTGGAAAGCTGGCAGGTCTTGAAGCCTAAATTTTTCACCCGGTCGAAAATGCAATCCTGCCGTTCCAGGCGAAGCGAGTTGATTACCCCGATTTTCATGGATACCCCTGCAATTGATGTAATAACAAACAAAAACCAGAGGCTGAAAAATCAGCCTCTGGCAGGTTGATGGTTGTCTGCAACAGACCTTTCCCTGAAGAAAAACAATGGGCAAATTTGACGAGTAAGCAAGTGTTTGCCTTTTCACCAGTTTATTTCTGTTGCGGAAACAGTCGCAAAGACCTGAATCTTACTTGGCTGCTTTTGTGCAAGCCGCCTTGTCGGCTGCTTTTGTGCAAGCCGCCTTGTCGGCTGCTTTTGTACAGGCTGCTTTGTCGGCTGCTTTCGTGCAGGTCTTTTTGCAGTCTTTTGCGGCTTTACAGGTACACTTTTCGCATTTGCATTTTTCGCAGGCCGTTTTTTTCGCCTCGCACTTCTGCATTTTTGTGCAAGTCGCTTTTTCAGCCTTTGCTGCGGTGTCCTGGGCATAGAGCTGCGTTGCAGCGAGGCAGGCCATTGCGGTGAATAGAGCTAAGAACTTCTTTTTCATGGTCGTTCCCTTTCTTGTTTTGGGTGGCCAGTTTTTTTTCAACTGCGACGTAACTTGGCAACTTGTGTCGCAGATAGAGAGAGGCCGGCCAGTTGCAGAGCCAGCAAAACGCTGCCGTAGATCTGTGTGAAGTCGTTGAAAACCAGTTCCGCATCCGGGAGAACTTTTTTTAAAGCCATCTGATAAGGCAGGGCTACCACCTCGCCGGCTTTGAAAATTCCACCAATGGGCGTGATTTTCGGTGCTTTCAACTGCAAATCTGAAGCAAGGGCGTTTGTGACTTTGACAAGAATATCAGCGGCGTGTTCCAGAATTTTGATTGAGGCCGCATCTTTTTGCCGGGCGCAGTCGCAAACCATAGGGAAAAGGCTGGCTATGGTTCTTCGATCCAGTTGCGGAATGACCGATTTAATGGCATTTTTGAGGGTGAACCGTTCTTCATAGCTCATGTCCGATGGCGCTTTGTCTAGAAATTGACAATTTTTCAGGGGCAGCTCAAAGGGACGGATTTTTGCGAGTGCGGGCAGGATGCTGGTTGCTGGCTGCTGAAAGTCGATGCATTCAGCGATGGTTTGCAATGCATGCTGTCCGATGGCAAAGCCGCCGCCCAGATCATGCATCAGATATCCCCAGCCTCCACAGGCGCGTTTGAGTCCCTTTTCCAGATTGATGCCGACGGCCACCACTCCGGTGCCGGCCATCAAAGCAATATCAAAGCCCCAGAATGGAGCTCCAGCAAAAATGGCTTCACCGCTGGATTCGCGGATAACCTGTACCCGGGCCGCTGGCAGAAATGACTGCAGGGCTTTCTGCAGAGTGCTTTCATTGAGTCCGCCGAGGCAGGCATTGACTGCGCATAGCTGCTCCGAGTGCAGACTGGCTTCATCGAGGGCAGCCTGGAGGATTGGCTTCAGGATCCCTCGGACGATTTCTTCGTCATGAATATTAGCGGTTCCAATGCCGGCTTGTTGTGCGAGCAGGGTGCCATCGGCGGCGGCGATCCAGCAAAGGGTTTTGCTGCCGCCGCTGTCCATAGCACAAACATAAGGTGTTTTTGCGTTAGAATGACTCATGGAAAACCGTTTTTCAGAGGGAAACCAGGTCTTTGACTTTGACTGGCATTCCGGTTTTGATGGATTCATTGGCGGCGATACCGGTCAGGCAGGAATGGGCGCCATCGATATAACCGGCAGCGTGTCCGAGGGTGTCTTCCCGTCCGCCGACAAAGACATCATTCAGCAGCAGGATATCGCCGCCGCCATGGCCGCCCTTGTTGCTCTGATCATATTCGATGACTTTGGGTTTTCCCCAGAGCTGCTGCAGGATGATCTGCGGCACCATGGTTTTCTTGTCCCCTTCCATTTCGTGCATCCCGGGGATGATCAGGTCGTCCGGCTGATCTTTGTCAAGGAAAGGCGTTTCAACGACATTGAATTCCAGGCGTCCTTTGCTGCCGTTGAAGACAACGCGGTATCCTTCCCATGGGCAGAAAGCGTTCAGGGAATAGGTCATGACTGCTTTGTTGCGGTATTTGACAATGACCGACATGGTGTCTTCGATGGAAATTCCATCACCGAATACGCTTTGGTCGCGGTAGTAGCCATCGAGGTTTTCCGCATTGAAATACAGTCCCATCAATGCCTTGTTTTCAGGGTCCATTTTTAGAGCGAAGGGATCTTTGGCGGCAATTTCAGACCCCCTTGCACGGGTATAAAATTCCGTAACCCCGCGTTTTTCTGCGTTTGCCTTGCCATAGAAGCGCAGATCTCCCATGGCGTAGACGGTTTCCGGTGCGGAGTTGATCCACCAATTGACCAGATCGAAGTGGTGTGTGGACTTGTGCACCAGCAGTCCGCCATTGTTGCGTTTGTCGCGGTGCCAGCGGCGGAAATAGTCCGCGCCGTGCGAGGTGTCCAGAAGCCATTCGAAATGGATACTGATGACTTCCCCGATGGCTCCGGAACAGATCAGTTCCTTGACCTTGGTATTTCTGGGGGAATAGCGGTAATTGAAGCAGACCTTCAGATCGCGCCCGGTTTTTTTGATGGTATCAATGATCTGCTGACATTTTTCAGCGTCGATGGTCATCGGTTTTTCCGTGATTGCGTCGCAGCCCAGTTCCATAGCCCGGCAGATATACTGGTGGTGCGTGCGGTCCATGCTGGTAACGATGACGGCATCGGGTTTCTGTTCGCTGATCATCCGGTCGAAGTCATGAGCCAGATAGGTTGGCACTGCCGCATACTGATATTCACGTTGAATCAGATCGTTATAATAATCCATGCGAGCCTGGTTGGTATCGCATAAAGCCAGCAACTGCCCATTTTCCTTGAAATCCTTGCACAGTGCCCCGATATACATCGACGAACGGCTGCCCGTGCCAACGACCACATACTTTTTCATCACCAAATCCCTGCTCTTTCCAAGTATTGACAACACTTCAACCAGAAACCAATCGAAAAAATTCAAATAACAACTTTAATATAGTATCCCGTTCTTTTTTTTGCTTTT
>JAQVUB010000043.1 GCA_028699735.1 Lentisphaeria bacterium
AATGATATTGGGATGGTATTGGCTGCCTTCCGGAATATGATTGATGTTCACATACGCAAGCACCCCGATAAATTTATCCGGATAGACTTTACATACCTCTTCAGCAACCCGATTATAAAAATGGATGGCCAGTTTGGCATAACTTTTATCGCCGATGGCCGTATTCCCGCTGCCTTCATTGGCTTTGACGCACTCGGGGCATTCGCAGAATTTGGTGCTGTCATTGATGCCCAGCGATACGCATTCTTCATCGGGATGCTCCCGAAAATACTTCAACGCATACTGAACGGTCAATGCAATGACCTCAGGGTTGGTCATGCACGGTTGCTGACGCCAGACTTCCCGCCCGTTCTCCGGCAACAGGCGTTTTCCATCAACCATGGCGAAATATTCCGGATGGGTTTTGGCATGCGCCTGAGTTATAATGCCATACAAAGCGTGCAGATTTTTATAGCGCTCGATTCCCCGGTTATGCAGGAACCAGTCATTATCATAGGGCATTGGAGCATATAAATACCGGCTGCGAAAAAAAGGATTGTGCAAAGAGGCCTGTTCAGCAACCATTAAATCCGCATTGCGTGGCACATAAGTACCTGCCCTTTCCGGAAGGTAAAAGCGCAATCCGCAGACATCCTGCAGAAAGCCATAGACCCCGAATGCGGTCCCGGTGTCACTGCGACCGGCAATCAACAAATTCCCATCCGTACCAGTTTTCAACCAGTAGCCGTCATACTGACATTGCGACATATCCAGCCCGGAGTCCCCAGTATCCCCCACCTGAATCTTAAAACCGGGCACATTTTCCTCCTCTGTAACCAGCGTTGCGGTCTTTCCGGTGATTTCCCCAATGTAATAAGCCAGTTCACGGGCGGCAAAACGGGCTTTGGGGCCGGCATCCCCTGCGAGCACAACCGTAGCCTCGCGCAACAGCCCAGCCTGGAGCCCCAGACCACAAAACAAACAAATTACCGGTAAAATTTTATGCATCATTTAACTTCTCCTGGTTGAAATCAAAAATCGGATTGTCTTCCATGTGTTTCAGGCGAGGGCCCTTCAAGGTGAAATTGAAAAAGTTCCGAAATCGGTGGAGCGGCGGAAACGGTAAGCGCTTCCCAGATATCGAGTTTCCTCGCCTTTTGCCTTCTCCACCTGTCCGCCGGCAGTTACCAGATTGATGTATCCTTCGTGATGTTTTCCATTGTGATACCAGAGCCGTCGAATATCGTCGGCACCATAGATATAATTGACTTCTCCAGCATCTGTTTGATACCAGGGTTCGGAATCAAAGGCCACAGCCACCTGGCTGGGATATTTTTCCCGGCTTAAAACAAAGGGGCGGTAATATACATAACGGGATTCACGGAATCCCAGCGTTTGCTCATGTGCGTAGGAACGATTGACATAAACTCCATTCTCCATCGTCCAGGAGTATCCCTGATATGCCCCTTGAGTATTCACGATCCGGGTGGTATCTCCCGGACAATCTAGAACTTTTCTGGTGACCAGATATTTCCCATCCAGCAACATGACCCAATAGTTGGCAGCAGTCGCAGCAGTGGTGATCCGAATCGGAAAATAATCGCTATTGTCATCGGCATACAGCAGAAAAGAAAGTCCAACCTGACGCAGATTGGACTGACAAAAGGAGGTTTGGGCCGCCTTTCGGGCTCTGCCCAGAGCCGGCAAAAGCATCGAGGCAAGTATCGCAATAATGGCGATGACAACCAGCAATTCTATGAGTGTAAACAGAGACAGCTGCGCCTTGCGCAAAACTATTGCCGGGATGCAGGAATTAACACAAAACTTTTTCTTCTTTTGCGCGGATACTGGCGGCGCATTTCCGCAACCTAAGCATGGTTTTGAGCGTGTGTGAGCCGTTCCGGATCTGGTTGCCGTCTTGTTAGAGATCATCATCACACCTCCTGTTGAGAATCAGTTGTACAGTTCGCTCATCTTTCGCTGCGCCTCCAAACGTGTCGTGTCCAATTTCTCCTCCAGATAAGCCCGCGCAAGGGCATACCCGTCAGCCAACGCTTCGGAAACCGCCTTGCCTGCCAGAATGATATTCCACAGTTCAATGTTGAGAATGTTCAAACAGACATAATGCTCCTCCTGCGATTGAAATTGCAACGGATTTGCCAATTTTTCTGACCCCGAAAACGAATAGGGCAAACTGGAATATGCGTCCATCGACAGTGGCAGCAATCCCATAATTGCCAAACGCTCCTGCACGATTTCAGAATGCATTTCCTTAATGATTCGCAGTGCCTCCGCCGGATAGCGACATTCCCGATCCAGCACCATCAGAGAAGCCAGACGGGGAATCCTGTTGTCAACCGTCAGCATTGGACAGAGCGCACATCGAAACTCTGTTTTCGATTGCAGAAACTGAATATAATTTGAGGGGAATCCCATTAAGAAAGGGGTGTGCCCCGCCTGGAAATCCGGCAAATGTTGCAGACAATGCGGGGAATCACTGATCCGGTGCCGTTGCCAGAAGGCTGTGGCTTCCTGCACAACTGGCGTATATTCTCTGACAAAGACAGAAGGACTTTGCTCTCCTTTCAAAATGGCCTGATACATGGCAGGGAGAAATTGTCCCAGACGCAGAATCACCGCTTGACAAGTCGACGGTTTCTTCAATGCAGGGTTTGCGGCCGCAGACAAGGTGACTTCCTCCATCCAGGCAAGCTGTTCGGAATAGGTCGCAAATTCCGCTGGCGCAGAAAAACCAAGGTGATGCAGCAAATCAACATTCATCAGCATCAGTGTCGTACTGAAGGCAACAGGGATTCCAATACCATCCACCTGCCAGCTTTCAGGCGCTTGCAAATACCCGTTACTGTAATATCTTCCAATATTGTAGAAACGCTCCTGATTGGTATAATAATTGGGAAAACAGACCCCGTATTCATACAGAAAAGCAGGGGAAAGGGGGTCCCCCTGCTGATACTTCACCTCAGGCAGGATTTGCAGCTGATATTGCGGAAATTTCTGTGAAATATGATTTTCAAGAAAGTTCCAGAAGGCCATCTGTTCGGGCAGGTGACTGGCGGTTCGCAGGGTCAGCAGCGGCCGTTTCATCTGCCAGAGATCAATATATGCGTTGCCGGCATGATCGTTGTCACTGCTGCCAGAACCAACATATACTCCGAATCGCGGCTGAGAATAGACCAGCCCATTAGCCTTCAGCTTTCGCAACGCTTTGCGAACATGATGAACGCTGACACCATATTGAGCACTCAACTCGCCCTCAGGCGGTAAACGCTTCCCTGCTTCCAGCTCCCCGCAAGCAACCTGCTCCGAAATCGCAGTGTAAACCAGAGAAGATGAAACTTCGGAACCCCTGAGGTCAGCTGCACCTTTGCTCATAAATACCCCAAAAACTTATTTTCTAATTGTGCAATATTGCAAAGACTTGTTACAATTTATATGACCCTTTGCAATTGTCAAGTACACCCTGATTTTTTTCAAAGAATTCAGGTAATGTGTCGTCAGTAAAGCTGGTAACGGAGGAATTCTTTTGGAACAACAAAAGGCACGAAACGACCCGAAAAAAATTCATGGAAGCGGCGTTGACTGCTAGCATACGTCGTACTTCCCATGAAATTTTTTCGGGTTATTTTGTGCCTTTTGTTGTAAAAAAAATACCACTGTCACCCAGTTACGCTGAGGCTTTACATGTGTCAGTGTAATACGTCAGAAAGCGAATGGGTTATTCCTGGTCGATGACCAGGGTCATGTGCTGCATTTTACGCTCGGCACGGACCGCCAGCTCGATGGTGGAGGAATCCAGCCACTGTTGTTTGGAGAGCCAGAAGAATCCCCGGGCGAGCAGGCGTTTATTCTGTTTGCTGTCCATAGTTTCGTTTTTCAGCAGTTCTGCGGCGAGGCAGGCATAATTCATCGCTTCGCTTAATTCGGCGGGAATAGAACTGATATCTCTTTGTTCCTGAATATATTTACGCGCCTTCTGCAGGATTTCCAGGGTACTTTTAGGATCATGGATGATCCCCCAGCAGGTTTTGCCGGTATCCGGTACGGGTTCTTTAAGCAGTTCGAGCCAGAATGCCTTCATATCCTGGATGGCCAGGTCATGCTGGGTGGCCATTTCCGGATCGAGGGCGATGAGCTCCGGCAGAATCTGATGCAGCTGCTGCCATTCCTCCATAACCAGACGTGAATCTGAGATAGTCTGCAGCAGAACTGCTTCAAGCTGCTGGTGAAACAGTTCCTTGACCCGTTCGGAGGCATGATACATCTCCCGCATCGGCTTTTTGACCTTGCGTTCACCATAGGGTTTCCGCTCAAGATCCGCCTTCAGGGTTTGATATAAAAAGAGCTCGTTTTCCTTCTGGCAGAAGAACAGTACCCGTCTGAGCGCCCTGGAAACGGTAAAGCGAGCCCAGGCGCGGTTGAAGAAAGTTGTTGCGTCAGCCCTGGCGTAAGGTTTCAGCGGTTCGACACCAGCTTCGGGGGTACCGCAGGTATCGTACAAAAACAGGTCGAGAGCCTGCTGGCTGATGACCCGGAAGCAGTTACCGGCCTTGTTGCTTTCCTCTGCCAGGCGGATACGGATGACCGCATTGGTAAAAAAACTGCGCAGAATTTTGCGCGCCTTCAGTGGAAAAATATGCCAGACGCAGACCAGATACGACAGCAGTACCTGGTCGTACTTTTCAGCACAAAGCCAAGCCTTCGACGGAAGGTCCGCCGTTTTTGCCGGATTCTGACTGGCATTCTCGCTCATGGCTGCCTCTTGGTGGTTGTGTTTTTTTACAACGAAATACACTAAAGGACACGAAAAAAAATCATGGCCTGTCGTCAATGGTTTTCATATATTGTCATTTCCATGATTTTTGTTCGTGTCAGTTCGTGTATTTCGTTGTTTAAAAATACATTCCTTACTCAGTTTTTTTCCCGGTCTGGATGGCGATGGAGAGTTCCTGCAGCTGTTCGGGATCGACATCGCTGGGGGAATCGGTCATCAGGCAGGTCGCTTTCGCCGTTTTCGGAAAGGCGATAACATCGCGGATGGATTTGGCGCCAGTGAGCAGCATGACCAGGCGGTCAAAGCCGATAGCCAGGCCGCCATGCGGAGGGGCTCCAAAGCTGAATGCATCGAGAATATGCCCAAAGCGCAATTTTGCTTCCTCGTCACTGATTCCCAGAGTCTTAAACATCAGCGCCTGCAATTCCGGGCGGTGAATCCGGATCGAACCGCCGCCCAGTTCGACGCCATTGAGCACGACGTCATAGGCTTTGGCACGAACATTGCCCGGATCACTGCGCAGTTTGTCGAGGTCGTCATCGAGCGGACTGGTGAACGGATGATGCACCGCCACAAAGCGTTTCGCCTCGGCATCCCAGTCCAACAGAGGAAATTCAATGACCCACAGGAACTTGAATTCTTTGCCGCTGTTGAGCCCGGCCAATTCGGCGATTTCCAGGCGAATGCGTCCGAGCACCTCACTGGCTACGCGCCAGGAATCCGCCACCAGCAATAGCAGATCGCCGGCAGATGCTGACAAAGCACCGAGCAGATTGGTTTTTTCGGCATCGCTGATGAATTTTGCCGCGGGGCCAGTGAGATTGCCGCCCTCTTCGACTTTGAGCCAGACCAGGCCTTTGGCGCCAAAAAGCTTGGCGGTATCCGAAAGCCCGTCGAGAATTTTCCGGCTGCATTTTTCCGCCATGCCACAGGCATTGATCCCTTTTACCACACCGCCTTCGCCAAGAGCCATGCTGAAAGCCTTGAATTCACTCTGCGAAAAGACGCTGCAGAGGTCACGCAATTCGAGTTCAAAACGCAGATCCGGCTTATCCGATCCGTAACGTTCCATCGCCTCTTTCCAGGTCAGACGCGGAAACGGGGTTGCCAGTTCAATGCCGTGCACATCCTTCATCACTGCCGTCAGCAGTTTCTCGACCAGGAAAATGATGTCATCCTGATCGACGAAGCTCATTTCGAGGTCGACCTGGGTGAATTCCGGCTGGCGGTCGGCACGCAGGTCTTCATCACGAAAACAGCGCGCAATCTGAAAATAGCGTTCGATGCCGCCGACCATCAGCAGCTGTTTGTACTGCTGGGGCGCCTGCGGCAATGCGTAAAAGCTGCCCGGATGCACACGGCTGGGCACCAGATAGTCCCTGGCCCCCTCCGGCGTACTCTTGCTTAGAATCGGGGTTTCGACTTCGACGAAGCCATTTTCATCAAAGACATCCCGCATAATTTTGCCGATACGGTGACGCAGGCGCAGATTGCCGAGGACATTGCTGCGCCGCATATCGAGGTAGCGGTATTTCAGGCGCAAATCCTCACTCGCGGCGGGGTCTTCCAGATGATAGGGCATCGGATTGGCACGATTCAACACCTCAAGTGCGCTCAATTCCACCTCGATCGCACCGGTCTTGCGCGAGGCATTGCGCATATTTTCCGGACGCGGCCGAACGGTTCCTGAGGCGGCGATAACCCATTCCTCGCGAATTTCTTTGGCTGAGGCGGCCAGTTCCGGCTGTTTGACCGGGTCGATAAAGAGCTGAGTGATTCCCTCGCGGTCGCGCAGATCCAGGAAGATGAGTCCGCCGAGATTACGGCTGGAATTGACCCAGCCGCATAATTTGACGTTTAGCCCGGCCTGTTCGAAGCCCAGTTCATTGCAGTGATGTGTACGGAAAAAGGACATGTGTGTTCTGCTCCGATCCTTAAGAATTTTTATGCGTGTTTTGTCAGCCATGCGGCCAGTTCAGCCAGAGATACGGTAGCCTGTTCGGACGTTTTCATATTTCGGCAGGTGACGACGCCCTTGGCAATCTCATCGTCGCCCTGGATCAGCACGACGCTGGCTCCTTCGCGGTTTGCTGTGCGCATCTGCGCTTTCATGCTGCGTGCGGAAAAATCCGCCTTGACTCGACCGCCGAGCTTCTTTGTACGGAGTTCACCGGCCAGTTTCAGGCCAGCCAGGATGGCGTTTTCGCCGAGGCTGATCAGGTAGGTATCGGTCTGTGCACCTGCTTCGGTCTTCAGGCCCAGGCTTTCGCGTGCCAGCAGCAGGCGTTCCATGCCGGCGGCAAAACCAATTCCCTCGAGTGTGCGTTTATCACCAGGCAGGCTGATCCGGTAACGACCGCCCCCCGCCAAGGCATCCTGTGCCCCTAAACCCGAATGCGTAATCTCAAAAACTGTATGGACATAGTAATCCAGACCGCGTACCAGACGGGGCGCCAGCTCAAAATCCACACCAAGATCACGCAAGCCCTGACAAACCCGGGCAAAAAAATCACGGCTGGTATCACAAAGCAAATCGAGAATTTTAGGGGCCTCGAGAGCCACTTCATGACAGGCGGGATTTTTGCAGTCCAGCATCCGCCAGACATTACTATCGAGGCGACGCTGACAATCTTCGCAAAGCCCGCCGACATGCGGCAGGAAGTATTCTTTCAGAGCTGCGCTGACGGCGTCGCGGTCTTCGGGCAGGCCCCGGGTGTTGAGCATGACTTTGCCGCCGCGGATGCCGAGTTCTTCGATAAAATGGGTCAGCATGGCAATGCATTCAGCATCCATCCATGGGGAATCCGCGCCGACGGCTTCAACGCCGACCTGATGGAACTGTCGCCTGCGCCCGGCGGCGGGTCGTTCACCGCGGAACATGGGGCCGAAATAGAAGACGCGGGCTTCTTCGCCCTGATCGAGGCCACGGTTGGCAATGGCCCTCATGACTCCGGCCGTTCCTTCCGGACGCAAGGTCAGGCTGCGCCCGCCACGATCTTGAAAGGTATACATTTCTTTTTGCACGACATCGGTTTCGCTGCCCAGGTTGCGGACAAAGACCTCGGTGCGTTCAAAAATGGGTGTGCGCAGTTCGCTGTAGCCGTAGCGGGGAAATACTTCCCTCGCTTTGTTTTCGAGCAAAAGCCAGTCCGATACTTCCGGCTCCCACAGATCGGAAGTGCCTGGCAGGGGTTCGTTGACAGCCATATTCTCTCCTAAAACCGTACTGCATCAGTGAAAATAGGTAACAGTTTTTTTTACAACGAAATGCACAAACGGACACGAAAAAATTTCATGGAAAGCACGACGCATTCTCGCAGTCAAAGCCTCTTCCATGAAATTTTTTCGTGTCCGTTTGTGCATTTCGTTGTTCAAAAAGAATTCCTCCGTTAGCCAGGTTTACTGACGTATTACCTCAAACCCCAGAAAACAAACCCGGAGTTTTGCATTGTATTCTTGACGAAACTGTAAAAACGTAATATAATACATTTTTACACAGAAGAATTTCGTAGCGGAAAGAAATAACGGACGGGACATCGACGTTCCCAACGCACTACGCACCGTTCTCCTGCCACCTGCACCCCCCCGCACATCACAACCGGGACGGTTGCGCCACTTTTTAAAAGGAATCTGTTTATGGCTAAAAAAGTCGCTGTCTTGATGGGAAGCAAATCTGATCTGCCGAAACTGGAAGATTGCATTACCACGCTGAAGAGTCTTCAGCTGGAAACGGAAGTACGCGTGATGTCGGCTCACCGCACACCGGAGATTGTCGGGGCTTTTGCCAATCAGGCGGAGGCCAATGGCTTCGGTGTGATTATCGCTGCAGCCGGCGGGGCGGCTCACCTGGCCGGTGTGGTTGCCGCGCACACCCTGCTGCCAGTCATCGGCATTCCCATTGAAAACGGAGCCTTCAAAGGACTGGATGCGCTGTTGTCAACGGTGCAGATGCCCGGCGGGATTGCAGTGGCGACGGTCGGCGTTGGCAACGGCGGCGCAATGAATGCCGCATTGCTGGCAGCCGAAATGCTGGCGCTATCCGATCCGGCTTTGCGTGAACGCCTGGCCGCAGACCGCGCAGCACGCAAAGCCAAAGTCATCCAGGCCGATCAGGAACTGCAACAATGAATGCTTTCAGGGGGTTGCGGATTGCCGCAGCCATCATCTTAATGGCTGCGCAAATGGCTCTGCGCGCCGATGTGCAGGGTCTACCAGGAGAAAGATTCCGCCAGGATCTGCAGGAATTGCTCGACAGCCTGTCGACTGCTCGGTTGCTACCGCAACTCGATGCCGACCAGGAAGCGGAATTCCTGCTCGGGCTTCTGGAAAATCTGGAGATTCCGGCGGTGATTACCAATCTGGCGAAAGCCACTGCCCCGGAACCGGCGGAACCCTCGACGTTGCTGATGCTGTCCGAAAACGAGGGTATCCTCTATCTGCGCATGAAGGATTTCCAGCAGGCGGACTCGAATCAGAACTCCGTCCTCGCGGAAGATTTCAAACGGCAGAACGGAAAAGCGCTCGTCGTTGACCTGCGACATGCCCGGGGCTTTTCAACTGAAGCTGAAGAGTCTCATCTGCGTTTTTTACAAGCGATACCGGGTCCCATGCTGATTCTGATCGATTCCCAAACCACCGGCACTCCGGAATCCATTATCCGGAAACTGAAGAGCGAACGCGATGTGCTGACCCTGGGTACCCCCAGCCTGGGGCTTGGCGGCGCCGGCCAGGAGATCAAACTCTCCAGCGGATTGACTTTGCGAGTACCGCGCCTCGAAAAGGATCAGCTTCCCGGCTCCCTCGAACCGGATGTCGCACTCAGGGTTTCTCCCATCACAAACGACCCGGCTGCCGATCCCTGGTGCCGCCACGCCCGTGATACTCTCAAGCTCATTCTGGCATTGGAGTAACCCCCATCCCAAAAACTTTTTTAACCACGAAAATCACGAAATACCACGAACTTTTTTAAATTTTTGGTTTATAGAGTTGGTTTGAATGCATTTTCTGCGATGGTATATCCTGGCGTTCATATTCTGTTGTCTCCCGGTTATGCGGGGGACAGTTGTCCCTATTTTTTCTGAGACCGTAACGACTCTGAACCTGCGCATCCGCACCAGCTCCTTGCAGGATACGAAAAATTTATCCCAGGCCGCGGAGTTGTTTGCCCGGGAAATCGACCGCACCCTGCATTTTTCCGGAATTCCGCAAACTCGTCTGCAGCTGACGATTCTGCGTCCCGATGAGCATACTCCCGATGCGGATTCCGATCTCTGTTTTCCTTTTGACAGCAGTTCCATTGAAATCAGCTACGGCCTGATCCGGAAAATGATCCTGCGGCGCACTCGGGAAAATTTTTCCGGCAGTGGTGCTGACATTCCCTCGGCGGACTGGCTTGCCGCCGCAATCTGCAATCGGGTCTTTTATGACGGCAAAGGCATACGCACCTTCTATTCCCCGGATTTCCGGGTGGCGCGCAGCCAGTTTATGAACGGGCACTTTCCACGCATTGACCGGCTCCTTGCTCAACCACTTGCGCCTGCAGACGATCCCCTGTTCCGACTGTATCTGCTGCATTGCGATCTGCTCGCCAGCGCCCTGGAAAATCAACCCGAAGCCAATGTTTTCCTGCAGAAGCTCTTCGAACTGGAACGCTATGGGCGCTCTACCGTCGAGTCCTTCGAGTTTCTGCTGCGGCCAAACTGGTCTGCTGCTGAAACTCTTCAGAGCTGGTACGAAAAGAAAGTGCTTGCGGAAAGCGGGCGGGGCTGGCAGCTCAATGAAGCCGACAATACCCTCTCAGAACTGCAGGAGCTGCTCAATATCCCGGTACTGGAGGCTGGTGGACGCACGGCTGTAAAACGCCTTCCGCTCGAGAAAATCCCCAAGCTTCTTGAAGATTATAAACTTAATGCCCTGGCCTTGAATTTGATGCAAAACCGCATCCTGCTGCTGGCCAAAAATGCCCCGCTGCTTTTGCGCCCGCCCCTGCAGCAGTTCAGCAAAGCCCTTGCTTCCCTCCAAGCCGGCAAAAATTCCCGCTTCCGAAAAGAATTCCGAAAGGCCCGCAAAGAATTTGATGCCGCCATGAAACGGCAAAACCGCATCGCGGAACTGCTACAGCAATCCGACAGCAACCGTACGCCCCTGCTCGACCCCTTTGAACCTTACCTCC
>JAQVUB010000496.1 GCA_028699735.1 Lentisphaeria bacterium
CAGAGGAATTCTTTTTAACAACAAAAAGCACGAACCGATCCGAAAAAATTTCATGGGAAACGGTTTTTACTGGGGGCATTCGTTGTTCATCCCATGAAATTTTTTCGGGTCGTTAGTGTCTTTCGTTGTAAAAAAATACCGTTGCACTCAGCTACTGACAGATTCCTTCACTGACTTTATGTTTTGTTTGATTTCAAATGTTTGCAAATGTATGAATAAAAACTATATTTAACAGATCTTTGAAAACAAAACGGAGGTTCTTCCATGACAAACACATTAATACAATTCAGAACTGAAGAGAAAAGCAGGCAAAACGCAATACGTGTATGTGAGCAGTTGGGGTTGGACTTGCCTACCTATTTGCGCATCTGTATTGCGCGGATGAATCAGGAGAAAGGCATTCCCTTCAGCATGAAACTGACGCAAGGCACTTCTGGAGATCCTCTTGCTGCCATGAAACAAGCCAGCAGGATTGCGGAAACCAACGGGATATCGGAATTGTCTTTGGAGGATATCAATGTGGAGATTGCGGCAGCCAGGGCAAACTCCAGAAAATCATGACCCTGCATGAAATTCTTCGCTGTTATCGATACGAATGTGATTGTCTCCGCGATGTTGAAATGGAATTCAGTTCCCGGGACTGTGATGAACTTTGTTTTCGCTGGAACGGTTACTCCAATTTTCGACAGCAGGATTCTTGAGGAATACAGAAATGTGCTCAATCGTCCAAAGTTCAAGTTTCCTGAGGAGCTAATAGATACAGTGGTTAACCACATAAAAAATTCAGGCATTCTGTTGAATGGGGAAAAACTGGACCTTCAGTTACCTGATCCTGACGATTTGGTTTTCTACGAAGTGACTATGGAAAAGCGCAAAACATTGGAGGCATATCTTGTGACGGGCAACATCGGGCATTTCCCGTCTAAGCAATTTGTGCTAACTCCTCGCGAAATGCTTGACATTATTATCAGAGAACTGGCTTGACAGAACGACCGCATCCCGTAACCTTGTTTTATGACAGATATTTCGCAGAAAACTGCGGTTTTCAATGGGACGCTTCGTTGTTCTGCACAAAAGGGGTCAGGATGGCGGCGATTTTTTCCGCGAGCAGGATGCTTCGCGGGCCTGGGATTGCGGCATAGTCATCGGTAATCAGGAAGATATTTTGTTTTTTTACGGCAGTAAGTTCAGGGAGCAGGCGCCAGTCATTCAAGGTTTGTTCGAGCAGTTTTTCTGTTTTTTCCTGCAATTCCGGTGCAATTTCGATAATCAGGTCGGGATTCAGCTGCAGGATGCCTTCCGCGCCGAGTGTGGGATATTCCAGTTTTGGGTTGTCCGGCAGGAGTTTTCCGCCGGCGATGGTGACCATTTCGCTATAGAACTGGTCATTTCCGGCGACTGTGATATTTTTCAGAGTGCCCTGGCCACGTTCGCGCCAGACAATCACCATGACGGAAGGAAGGGGGTGTTCCGGCTGCAAAGCCCGGCGCAATTGTTCCAGGCGGTTTTTCATCTCAGTGACCATTTTTTCTGCCTGTTGCTGCCGGTTGAAGGTTGCTCCAAGCAGGCCGATGGTTTGCAGGATTTCCGGCAGGTCGTCGCCGCTGGCGACCAGAGCCGGGATTTTCAGACGGTCAAGCAGGTCGAGCACGGAAGTATGGTTGGCATAGACAATGACACAATCTGGACGGAGTCGTACAATAGCTTCGAGATTCGGATCCAGAAGTCCACCGGCTTTGGGCAGCGACTGAACTTCCGGCGGATAACGGCAGAAATTCGAAACTCCGATGACCCGGTCACCAAGTCCGAGAGCAAAGAGAATTTCCGTAAGCGCTGGCGCAAAGGAGATAATGCGCTGGCTGTCACAGGAAATTTTTGCAGAGGTATCCGGCTTTTCTGTTGCCTCTTTGCAGGAGCATAGCAGCAGGACAAGGCAAAGCAAAAGATATTTTTCGGGTTTTTGCACGAGTTTAATTGATCAGGAAGAGGCGTTGAGCTGCCTCTTTTCCGCCGCCAAACCAGCCCAGGCGGTAATAAGCGCGCAAGTCTGCAGTGTTCAAGCCGGAAAACCCTGCATGGGTATAGGTCATTTTTTCACTCGTGACATGACCATCCACACGGACGGCATTGGCTTTGCCGGAATGCCGGAAATGCATATCGGGTGAGGAATCACCCCAGTCTGTATAGGGCGAGCTGATCGAATAGACTTCCACAATTTCGCTGGTATTCTTGAATTGGGCGGAGTCTGCAAAAGTCAGAGTTTGCGCCGGGCTTCGCACCTGTGTGATTCGATTGAAGCTTTTCCAGTAGACGCTTAGTTCATTGCCATTGTAGCCGTATCCTCCGCAGCCGAGATTGTTGCCGTAGGGGCTTTCATCAAAACCGACATTCTGCAAAGCAGGGCATTGCTTGATTCGTTTGCTGCCGGTGAGATAACTCATCAGGCCGCCTTCCGGTGAAAAGGAATCCGAGCTGTTGCTTCTGGTGCCGCACCAGGCATGCAGGTTGCTTGAATCTGCGAGGGGAACCATGTAATCGTCATTGTCGGCGGCGTATAAGATAAAGGCCAGGCCGAGCTGTTTTAGATTGGATGCGCAGGAGATGGTGTTGGCTTTGTCGCGAGCCATGCTCAAAGCCGGCAGCAGCATGCCCGCCAGAATGGCAATAATAGCAATGACCACGAGCAGTTCAATCAGGGTAAACAAACGGCGGCAGGGGAC
>JAQVUB010000497.1 GCA_028699735.1 Lentisphaeria bacterium
AGGTGCTGGTCAGCAAGACCATGCTTGCTGCCCGGGAATACCACGCCGGGCTGCTTTGCCTCTGTGGCGGGGTGGCCTGCAACAGCCTTTTGCGACGGCGTATGCAGGAAGAAGCGGAGCGGGCAGGGATCGAGCTTTTGTTGGCTTCGCCGGATTGCTGTACAGACAATGCCGTGATGGTGGCCGGTCTGGCCTGGCATTATCTGCGGCATGGGCTTCATGACGGTCTGGATATGCCGGTCGGTGCCAGACTGCCGGATCAGCTCGGATCTTTTCCTTTTGCGCCGGAATATCGGGTCTGATGCGATTTGAAATTTTTTAACAACGAAAAGCACGAAGCGACCCGAAAAAATTTCATGGGAAGTTGCTTTGACTGCGGGAATGCGTTGTTCCTTCCATGAAATTTTTTCGGGTCGTTAGTGTCTTTCGTTGTAAAAAAAACACTGCCACTCAGCTTTGTTGACGCAATACAGGGCGTCTATTGCCCCAAGGAGTCATTCAGGATGCAAAAACAAGATTTTGACTTTGGCAATCTGGAATTAAGTAATACCGAGCGTTATTCGGCCTTGCGTGCCCTGACCTTGGGCATGTGTGCATTTTCAAGAAAATGTCTTGACACAGTGATCAGCTATCAGAATCTATTGATTGACGAGTTGGAACAGAAAGGGGGACTGGCTTCGTACTCGGAGAAGAGCCGGCAGCTGGCGCAGCAGATGCTCGGGACCGTTCAGGAACTGGCGCAGCTTTTCCCGGCAAACAACGCTTTTGGCGAACAACTCAATCTGGCGCCCTTTTGCGAAGGGATGGCAGACCAGTTCAGCAAGAGCGGAGAAAACGGGGCTGCAGTGAGTTCCGATCTATCCGAAGCCTGTTTTATCCGTGGTGATGCTTTCCAACTGCAACAGCTCTTTTATGAAATCTGGGACAAGCTGCAGCAACTTTGCACTGGCGGAAAATGGCAAATACAGATCAGACGGGAGGGGTTTGGAAGGCTTGAACGCGGACGGCTTGGGCTGCCTGATGGCGGGGATGACTTTTTGATTTTGAGCTTGCTTCAGCAAGGGCAGGAGGCGGGACTGCTGCCGGGTTTTGTGCCTGTTCTCGAAGGAATGGGCGAGAATTCTCAATCTCCATTCACAGCGCAGCAGATACTGCGCTGGTCGGGAGTCCTGCTGGCGCATGGTGGCAATCTGCTTTTTAATCCGCAGGAGCCGCAACTGGGGATGATTTTTCTCTTTCCGGCGCCGGGTGAGGCGAAGGAAAAAGAAGAAACTTTATTTGCATTTGATGCGGGCAATAATGACAAGACGATTTTGCTGGTGGATGATGAGGATATGATCTGGGATGTGATCAGCGCCATGCTCCAGGATCTGGGATATCGAGTGATTCTTGCCGAAAATGGGCGTGAGGCAGTGGAAATTTATCAGAACAACCCGGGTGAGATTGATCTGGTGCTGCTGGATATGATCATGCCGCTGATGAGCGGAACAGAGGCCTTTTTCCTGCTGAAAAAGATGGATCCCGGGGTGACGGTTCTGCTTTCCAGCGGCTACGTTTCAGAGGATGAAGTGCAGGAAGTGCTCCATGCCGGAGCAGCGGGATTCCTGCGCAAACCGTACCATATGGCCGACCTGGCACGCAAGGTCAAAGAAATCTTCGCGGGGAAAAAACAGGGGTAACTCAGCGCAGATTTTTTTAACAACGAAAAACACAAAAGACTAGAAATGGAAAAAAACACAGAAACCGGTATGCGTCTGGCGAAATATCTTGCGGCAGCGGGGATTGCCTCGCGTCGTCGTTGTGAGGAATTGATCCGTGAGGGGCGGGTGCTGGTCAACGGCAGTGTCGTACTGACTCCGGCAGTGAATATTGATGCCTCGGCGGATGAAATTACCTGTGAAGGGCGTGTAGTGAAGATCGAGAAAAAGGCGTATGTGCTGTTGCACAAGCCGGCCGGTTACACCTGTTCTGCCAGCGATCCACATGCCAGCAAGCTGGTGTTCGAGTTGATCCCGAAACGGTTCGGGCGTTTGTTCACGGTCGGACGACTTGACCGGGACAGCGAAGGGTTGCTGATTCTGACCAATGATGGCGACTTGGCCCAGGAACTGACGCATCCGTCACGCCAGGTGCCCAAACGCTATCTGGTTTCCTGTGAAGGCAGTTTTACGACGGCGACGCGCCGGCAGCTGCTCGATGGAGTCTATGATGGCGGGGAATTTCTGCAACCGTTGAATGTTGAGCAACGCGGGCACTATCGCGGACATGCTGAACTGGAGATGACCTTGACCGAAGGCAAGAAGCGGGAGGTGAGACGGCTGTGCAAAGCCGTCGGTCTGACGGTAGGCAGTCTGCAGCGGATCTCCTTTGGCAGTGTTGAGCTGGGAACCCTGGCACCGGGCACCTGGCGGCAGCTTGGAGAAGACGAAGTCGAAAAGCTTCGCAAAACGGCGGCGGAGTGTCGTGCGGCCGGGCGTCGGCGGCCGCCGCGTCGGGAGCCACCATTGTTGAACAGGGTGTAATACGTCAGTGAACCCTGGTAACAGAGAAATTCTTTTTAACCACGAAAAACACGAACAGACACGAAAAAAAATCATGGATAGAACTACTATGCAAGCAGCCAACGCCACTTCCATGAATTTTTTTCGTGTCTGTTCGTGTTTTTCGTGGTTAAAAAATATCTCTTTCACCCGGTCTCACTGGCGCATT
>JAQVUB010000044.1 GCA_028699735.1 Lentisphaeria bacterium
TTATTGTCACCGAAGGCAAAGGCCTGCTGCCCGATCTGACCACCGGCAACACCCTCTGGGAATTCGTCCGCGGCACCAGCGGCATCACCGCCCAACTCAACGTGGCGGATTATGACCCCACAGGCGAATATATTCTGGTTGGCTCCGCCGACAAATATGCCTACCTGCTGCGCGCCTCGACCGGCGAAATCGTCCGCACATTATCCGGCCACAGCCAGCAGGTCACCGGCGCCAATTTTGCCGCCAACGGGAGCGTCATGCTGACCAGCAGCACCGATGCCACGATCAGCCTCTGGCGCATGGGCGTGGCCGATCCAGTCAGCACAGTGACTCTTGGCGGGGAAAGCTGTCTGGGAACCGGCATCTCCAAAGACGGCACCCGCTTCGCGGTGGTTACTTTAGGAGGCAGCACTCGTTATCTGCGCATGTATGAGGATAACGGCAATCTGCTTTGGGCAACTACTCTGAGTTACAAGCATTTCACCGGTAATTTCTCCTCGTTGCGTTTTGATCCGTCCGGACGCAAAATTCTCCTCTGCAGCCAGGCCAATGGCGATATCAATCTGCCGGCGGCACTGGCAGTGCAGCTGTCTGCCTTCGATGGCAGCCTGATCGATTTTGTCGGCCCGCGCGGGCGAGTGCGCGGCGGCAATCGCTCGCTGGATTTTCAGCGGGTGCGGGTCTCCGAAGACGGCAACCGGATTTTCTACATGCACAGCGAAGGACTTGACGTCATCTTCCCGGAATTCGGCCAGCAGATCATCGGCTATTCCGATCTGGATTCCGAATATTCCTATGACATCACGCCGGATGGACGCAAGCTGGCCTTTATCTATCACAATGGTTACAGTACCTATACGCTCCGCTATCTGACCGTGGATCAGGAGGAGAAACGCTTCAGCCTGCTGTCGCAAACCACCTTTGACTACCCCCTCTCCAATCCGCATAACCCGCTGACTCTGTCGCGAAGCGGCGGTCTGACCATCATCGGCGACAGCATCCGGCGTACCTTCGCGGGCAGTGTCTACCTCAATGGCCCAAATCCCGATGGAGCCTACGTATCCGCCTTCAATGCCGATGAGAGCTCCTGGGGTATCGCCTTCTATACGGACATGGCCATCAAGACCTCGCGTCTGGATGACATGTCCGGCAGTCTGGAGAAAGGGGTTACCCAGACCGCACCCTACAAGCCGGTAAAGATTCTTTATCATCCGGATGGAAAACGGGTTGGCTGCGTCGATGAGGATGACGGTGTCCAGTTCTATGATCTTGATGACGGCACACCGGTGGGGCTGTACGATTATCGCAGCGATAGCAACCGACCACGGCTGCACGATGCGGCTTTATCGCACGACGGCACGATGCTGGCAGTGGCGCGTTCCAACTCGGTCAAACTGTATGATATGCAAACGGGACGGGTTCTCCGCTATTTTTATCCGACCCATTCCGGGCAGGGAAGCTGCTATGCCTGGGCGGTGGGCTTCGGCGCACGGGACAATATGCTGTGGATCGCCTGGGATGACTCCTATGTCGAGATTTTCCAGCGCTCCCGGGTGACGGGTCTGCGCCTGTCGCCGGCAACCCGTACCCTGGCCGCCGGACGCAGCCAGGAATACACGGTCAAGGCCCTCTATGATGACGGCAGCTCGGTCGATGTCACCCCAAGCTTCGTCTACCGGGCCACCGGCGTGGAACTGGCGCCCGGCGCGCGCCTCTATGTCAACCCGGCGGCCGGAGCAACCATTGAAGCCGGCAAAGTCACAGTCAACACTGGGGCTCAGGGCATCCTGAATCTGGAGGCGGTTTACACCGAAGGCGGCTACACAGTCACTGCCAATGCAACTCTGACGGTCGGCAGCAGCAGCCTGCTCGCTCTCCAGGCCAATCCTGCGGAAGTCTCTCTGGTTCCCGGGGTGCTGACACCGATTGCCTACACAGCGGAATTCAGCGATGGCTACACGGAAAAAGTGACCGGTGATGTCGTTCTTTCCACCCCGACTCCGCAATATCTCCGTATCACCGGCAACAATGTCATGGTGCTCGCGAATGCCCCGGCCGGCGAAATCCAGGTCACCGGCACCTACACCTCCAACGGCGTGACAAAAACGGCCACCACCACCATTTTTGTGCATGGGGCAGCGGCCCGCTGGACCCGCACTGCGGTGATTCCCGGCGGAGATGTCGGAGCGATGGCCTATTCGCCGGATGGCCAGCAGCTGGCGGTCGGCTACTCCTCCGGTGCCGTAGGTCTTTATCAGGTAGGCGTGACACCCACGCAATATACGCTGAACGGGGTTCTGGCGGCGCATCAGCGCCCGGTCAGCGCCCTCTTCTGGCGCAGCAATACACAGCTAGTCACACTGGGGCGGGACGGACGTCTCTGCCAATGGGTCTTCAACCCGGCAAACACGGCTTTCGACCTCAGTGCGGAATATCAGCATGATGCCGTCTTTACCGCAGCTGGCCTGACTTCCGGCCTGCTGGTTCTGGGCGATAACCTGGGTGCAGTCACCCTGTTTGACCTGGATGCCAATCAGGTTACCTGGACGCAGGTGAAGCACACTGGCGAGGTGACCACTGTTGCGATCAATGCCAGCAAAATCCTCTGCGGCGGGGAGGATCGCCGGCTGCTGCTGCTCAACCGCAGCAACGGCAATGAGGAAATGACCTGGACTGCCTTCGCCAAACCGCCGGTGGCGGCATTCTTCCAGGGAACGCAAACCGTTGTCCTCTCAGGCGACAAACGCCTTGCCCGCTGGAATACCGGTACTGAAGCGACCAACCTGGTGGAATTTTATTTCCCCTATCAGCCGACTGCGCTGACTCTGCCTTCAGACGGCAGCATGCTGGTGGCCACCGCCAACAATGGCGGCAATGCGGTCTGGGCCTATAATTCCGGGGGCTTGCTGACTCACTGGCTGGATATTCCCCCGGCGCAGGGAAGCATCACCGCATTGGCCGTCACCCCGGATGGCAAGCATATCCTGACCGGCCGGGGAACGGCAATCGTCACCATCGAAACGGAGATGGGCAGCGAAAACCGAACCAGCGATTTCCACTCCTGTCAGTTCTGGGACAGAAACCGCGGCAGCTATGCCGGTTCGCTCGGTCACAGCTATTCGCTCAATGATGCCCGCATGAACGCCGACGGCAGTCTGATCTTCACCCAGAGCTCCCGCAGAATCTACCGCTGGGGTATCGCCGAACAGGGCGTCACTTCAGAAACAAAATTCCTCGAAACAGGCTATTTCACCCCGTATGATTTTGCCAATCTGGAACTCAACAGCGGTCTGGGCGAAGGCGGGCTGTCCCTGCTCGGAACCCGGGTGCAATCCTCGATTTATCTGATGCATCCGCAAGAGCGCCTGCTGCACCAGTCCGTTCACAGCAACGCCAGCCGTTTCGGAATTTCCCCGGATGGTCAGCGCCTGATCACCAACAGCAGCGAAGCGCTCACCCGTTTCTGGAATATCGCCCTGGATTTCCCGACCGTGACTGCCGAACACCCCAGCACCACCTCGGACGTCGCTTTCCTGGATAACGAACGCTCGCTCGGCGCCATCGGAGCCGATCTGTTTGTCCGCATTTACAATGCCGCCGGCGTCGGCATCAGCGGTATCCCGATCCAGAAACCCGGCGAGGAACCCGCTGAACCGGAATTCGGCAGCCTGGAAGGCCCGGAGTTAAACAATCTGGAAGTCTCCGCCAATGGACAGCGCGTCGCGATTGCCCTGCAGTACATCGCTAAAGACATGCTGGACATGATCACCGTGCACACCTTTGTCCAGGTCTATGATCTGTCCGGCGCGGAACCGGCCCGCGTTTTCGACACCTTCCTGGGCACGGTTGAAGGGATGGTACCGCCCGTGGCTCTGGCGCTTTCCAACGATGGCAGCCTGCTCTTTTACGGTTCCAGTCAGAAGGATGGCGAGGGACATCTCTTTGATCTGAGCAAAGGCCGCGAACTGCGGCTGTTCCTGTCGCCCTCTTCCGGAACCTTGTCCAACCTCGGCCCGGCTGGGGCCCAGTTCACTGCAGATGGCACCGCTCTGATGATCGCCTGGACTGAGGGTTTTGCTGAAGTCTATAGCCGCGAAAGTCTCGACGAGTTGCGCCTGTCCCCCGCCGAACGCTCGGTGGCCGCCGGCGAAACCCTCGATATCTCCGCCTGGATTGTTTATGCCGATGGTTCGGAAGCCGATGTCACGGCCAGAACGGTATTCAGTATCAATCCGCCGGGGGCGGCTAATATTGATCCGGATGGCAAAGTTACCATCGCCGCCGGGCTGCCGCTCGATACCACGATCGTCATTACCGGGGAATACTCTGAGCTGGGCACGAGTAAAACCGGCACTTCGACGCTGCGGGTACGCGAAGCGACCTTCACCGGCATGAGCATCGATCCGCCGAAAATCTCCCTGGCGCGGGGGCAGCATGTCGATGTGCGGGTTTTCGCCCACTTTGCCAATGCTCAGATTGAGGAAGTCAGTTCGACGCCGGGGCTGATCTGGACACAGTCGCCCGTTGGCATTCTGCAGCGTTCCGGCAATTCCTTCACCGTTCCTGCCAAAGCCCAGTACGGGGATGTGAGCATCACTGCACGGCTGCTTCGTGATGGCGATGAACGGGCGGTGAGCATGCGGGTTCATATCCGCCAGGAGGGCTCCATGGTCAACCCGGGCGATTTTGACGAAAGCCTGCTGGTGGATTTCAACGACCTGGCCTGGTTCATCGGACATTACGGGGAAACCAGCGCTTCCCCAACCTGGGATTCGCGCTGCGATTTCAATGGCAGCAACAGCATCGACCTGGCCGACGCCGCCAGCTTCATCGGCCTGTACGGTACCAATTATACCCCAACAAGAAGCGCTTCCGCACTGCTGACCCGCTCCGATCCCGGCATGGCCCAGGTCTGGCTGGAAGGACCCACCGCACCGGTGCAAGTCGGCGAAGTCTTTGAACTGCGGATATATGCGCAGGAAAATGATCCGCTGGCCCATGGGTTCAGGGGCGGCCCCGTTACGGTCCTGTTCGATCCGGCAAAAGTCGCCTGGCATGGAGACTTTTCGCCGGAGGCTATTCTGGCACCCCCGTATCAGCTGTTCCAGGATGGCAAGCTGTTTGCTGACCGCATCGAGCAGTTATGCGGCATGACAGTTCGCGACAACTTTGGCGATGGAGCGCCGGTCCTGTATGCCCGGCTGACCTTCAAAGCACTGCGAAGCGGCGAACTGCCCTTCTCACTGGCACCCTCAAGCACCGGCATGATCCTGACACCACCGGTCGGAAAACTCGTGCTGACTGCCACTGCATTCACCGGCGCGAGCGTCCGCTCGCTGGATGCCGACGGCAGCGAGGAACATGCCGCCGGCATCCTCAGCAACGGCTGGAATCTGCTGGGTGTTCCCCTGATCCCGCGTGCTGATCATCCCTGGACTTCCGAAGACGGCAGCCCCCTGCCGGAACTGAAATTCTTCGGCTATGATCCACTTGCCAGAGCTTATGTGCTGACCGCACCGGAGGACGTTCAGGCCGGCCAGGCCTACTGGGTCTTCCTGCAGGATGCATCCCTCAAACTCTTCCTGCATGGATATCAACCGGAAAATCTGCCTGCCCTCCCCTTCGGCTGGAATCTCTGCTGCCCCTGGCTGCTGCCGCAGGAAAGCCAGCCCCTGTTCATCTGGAATCCCGGCAACGCACGCTTCGCACCCGCCATGGATGCAATACGCAAGATCCAACAACCCGGATGGTTTTTCCAGGATCAGGAATAAAATGTTAACCAGACGGGTCAGACGGGTCAGGCAGGTCGGACAGGTCAGACGGGTCAGACGGGTCAGACGGGTCGGACAGGTCCGACGGGTCAGACGGGTCAGACAGGTCGGTTACCTTCCATCCATTTTTCCATGGCCATTTTTTGGTCTTTTCAGAGATTAAGGGTGTAACAATGAAACAAATGCTGATTTTTCTGCTTGCAGCATGCTTGATGCTGTCGCAGCTGATTGCCGCTGAGCAGCAAACGGTGTATCAGGGCACAGATGCGGATCATCTGCTGATCAGCGATGGTCTCAACGCGACATCCTCGTTTGCCGATCTGGCTGTGGACTGGCAGCAGAACAGCCATGTCGTCTGGCGCTCCGGGCGGGATATCTATTACGGCAAAACCGATCAGGCCGGCAACTGGCTGCTGCAGGAAAACCAGGCACCGGTGCCTTACAAGAAGGTCGCCACTCTCACAACGGCCACCTTTGCACCCGCCATCGCCGTCGATAACGATGGCGCAGCCCATATCGTAGCAGCCAATGGCATCGCCGCCATTTTCTACCTCAAAATCGCTGCGGATGGCACGGAACTGATCCGGAAAGCCATTTCTTTCACGGTCAATTTGAATACGGTCACTTTCCAGGGCGCAGATGTCGCCATCGATCCCAAAACCAATCTGCCGGTCATTGGTTGCCTGTGTACATTGGAAACTTCTACCACGATGTCGGGATACCCGATGACCAAATACCAGGAGCGCATCTACGCATTGCGCATTGACGATACGCCCGAAATCACGGAAAGAGTCTTTTTCGCAGCCAGTGGCTGGTCCCTCGGCTGTGCTCCGTATATCTATGGGCATCCGGCAATCGGCGTCGATAACAATGGCATTGTTCACGCCGTCTGGAAAAGCCTGATGACGGTCGCCAGTAAAGTGAATGATAAAACGGAAGAAACAAAAGTCGTTGTCGGGGGCACTCTGGGCTTTGTCAGCACCAACTCCGCGCCGGACCCCAATGCCAGCCTGGCGGTAAAATTCAAGGCAGATAACCGGCATGGCGTTTCCTTCTCCGCCGGTGACACGATGGTGGAGTATGCCCGTTCCGACAAGGTTCAGACCGGCCTGTTGAATCTGCTCAAATTCGGCGGCGTATATGTCAACACCCCTGGTGATATCAAGAAAGGCACGTATTCACCCGTACCGAGAATTGCCTGCGATGCCAATGACCGGGTGCATATCGCCTGGAATGGCATGAACGGCAAAAAACCCGCCATACTCTATTCACGTGTCTGGCTCGATCCGGAAGAAAAGCAAGGTGTCGCCTTGAATCAGGCTCTGAATATGGGCGTGATCGAAAGACGAAGCTATCAGATCAACAGCAGCCTGGCCGAAGTCAAAGAAGAACAATGCGATCTGGCCATCGGTGACAATGCCGTGCACTTTGTCTGGGTCGACGGACGCAACTCCAAGGGCGGCAGCCAGATCTTCCACGGCGCCGTCAGCCTGCTCTCCGGAACCCTGCAAAATTCGCAGGAATACGCCATTTCCGGCAAACGGGATAATGACGTCACCCTGCCCCGCATCGCTTTCCGCAGAGACCGGATTTTCAAGCAATGGACCGGCTATGCAGGCGATCCCGACCCGAACGCGGAAGACTTTTTCAATGCCGCCGACGCCGAAACAGCGGTCAATCTTTATCCCAATCAGGAAATTCAACTGACCGCAACCTATCTGCCCTGGCCAAACGGAACCCCCTGCCCGCCGGACCCGGCAATCATTCTGAACGGCAACCCTCAGGGTGCCTCATATGAACGGGTCTATCTCTCCGCCGATGACGGCTGCGGTCAGTATACTGTCACCTGGCAGGAAATGTTTCCCGGAAAAGACTTCTATGACATCTGCCTGCATCGGCGGCGCTACTGGACACAGACCTATGGACTGCTGCCGCGTTTTGCTGAACCCAACCGGCTCTGGGACCGCCAGGATGCAAGAGATGCACTCAGTGAAACAAACCGGCTCCAGGGTACGGTTGTCGATGTACCCATTGTTGTCCGCCCCGTCTATGCGGATCTGGTCAACGAGGCAAACTATCACGAAGCGCAGGGTTTTGTCGCCGATGGCGTCACCCCGTTGATCATCCGGGTGGGGCTGCCGCCGGGTGAGTACTACATCGACCTGAAGGGAGCTCCCGGCAGCACGGTGGGGGGAGTGCCCGGCTTCATTGCCGCCCAGCGCCTTTTCCGCTTCTACTTCAGCCCTGAAAATCCCGACTGGTGCAAATTTGAGCAGACCACCGCCCTCTCCTCATTTACGGTCCGCTCCGATCACCCCGGTTTGGAACCCAAAGAAACCATCTTTCTGATCAAAGGCTTCGACTGCAATGCGGACAATGTTTCCTGGCCGGCCGGGCAGCCCGACCTGGCGCTGCAGCTCAAACTCTGGAAACGCCCGGTCAATTCCGATCAGGGACTGGATATGACGAAGGATGAACCTTTCGCCATGATCCCCTTCGGTGTCGCCCGCCCCCCCATCGTCCTGGTGCATGGCTTCAACAACGCCGGCGCGGGATGGAGCGACGAATTCATGAAACCGCTCGAGGATCTGGTGGGTGAAGACAAGCTCTTCTTTGTTGATTATGGGCAAAGCATGAGTCCGCAGGGCCCCTTAGCCATCTGGGAAAAACACCTGGAATCCTCTGTCAATACCCTGTTGAAATTTGCCGGGGCGAATACGGAAGAAGATAATCTTACGGAAGAAGAGAGATTTGAAAAGGCACTGGATGAGGCAACAGGTTTGACACAGCTGCAAGGAAATGCCGATGATCGCCTGGATTATAAAATGATCCGGGATGAAACCCTGAGCATGAAAAAAAAATATGATAAAATAAAGAAAACCATCAAGGAAGGAAGAGGCCTGCTTGAGGCACTGGGGTTTATCGAGAAGTCTAAACCGGAAGACAAGGACGCGGACTTGCTGGGCTGGGCAAAAACCGTGCTTTACTGGCAGAAAGCCGCTAATGCCGCCGATGATCTGGCCACCCTGGAAAAAGAGATTACGCTTACCCTCTATGCCATCGAGCAACTGCTGCGGCATAAGGACGGTTGGGCCTTCACCCGCTATGACGTCATCGGCCATTGCCAGGGCGCCATCCTGTTGCGCATGCTCGCTACCAATTCAAAATCCGTGCATGAGGCTCTGCGTTTTCTCCAAATGGGCAACTTTGGGCGCGGGCGGTTCCGCACAGTCACCGCGATTGGTGCCCCCTTTCGCGGTTCCCG
Source organism: Lentisphaeria bacterium (assembly GCA_028699735.1). Taxonomy (GTDB): domain Bacteria; phylum Verrucomicrobiota; class Lentisphaeria; order Oligosphaerales; family Oligosphaeraceae; genus JAQVUB01. Next base: position 9,037 of record JAQVUB010000044.1, read on the forward strand.
GCTGACCCAGTATTACCGGCACTACTATGATCATATGATCAATTCTCTGGCCACATTAATAGAGGAGAACGAATATCAGCAGGTGCTGTCAACGGCGACGCAGAACCTGGGCGCCGGACTCGGCCTGCTCTACTACGCCGACCGCCATGGCTATCTGGAACCCAAGTTCGACGCGTTCAACGGCGAAGTGATGACTATCGCTGAAAAATTACCGGTGCACCCCGGTGCTAAATTTCATTATGTGAGCACGGTCATCGACCATGACGCACTGGTTCCCAGGACTTTCTTTGCCAGCATCGGCCTGGTAAAAAACAGCCCCCAGCCCGGTTACGAACTGTTTAATCTTCTCTATCCTCCCTACGGTACGACGAAACGCTTCAGTGACGGCCTGGTTGACTGGCGCAGCCATCTGGCCGGTCTGGATTATACCAGGCAAAGCAACCAGGCGTATATGACTTTCCTGGATAAACTGGCGGCTGGAAACAATGTTTTTGCCGCACATGTCCCCCCGTTTTCGATGAAGGCATTTTTTGGCATCGAAGATCCTTCTGCTCCGAGTCTGGCTGACATGATCGCCTGTATCAAGGATTCCATTCAGGCGGGATTGGGCGACTCCTCCGGCTGGAAAAGTCTGCTGAAGCGCTTTGGTGAGGAAATGCTGAAAAAGATGATGAAAAATCATGATGTTCTGTTTTCGCCGTTTGGCACTATGAACACCCAGACCGGAATGGAACGTATCGGGCAGCATCTTGCGGAAGAAATCCTGAGCAAGCCGGTCAGCCAGCATTTCACCCGGCACATTGAATACAACCCTTCTTTGCCGCAGGGGGATGGCAATCCTGAAAACTGGGGCAGCCTGACGGATCAGGAACTCGCCATCAGCGAGGGTGTCCGCACCCGCCTGGAATACCAGCTCGCACAGAGCCAGCGCTGGAATTTCCTGAGCCTGATCAACAGCCGTTCGACACTCGAGCCCGGCGTGTACCGCTATCAGCTGAATCTGCCGGCGGAAATGACCCTGAGCACGCTGGCGAATCCTCCGGTGCTCTGGTCGATTTCGGTACAGAATGAATTGCTGTGCACGACGATGGATGTTGCTGTGGTACCCGATGCGGATGATCCCTGCAAAGTCACGATCAGCATCGGCGAAGATGTCATGGGCACGGTTGTGCTGAACTGCTCCTTCTTCACTGCGGAAGGTCGCCTGGTGCAGCTGTCTCCGCTGGTTCTGGCCAGCGTCGGTCTGGGTGAAATCACCGGCATTCATTTCAGCACCTGGGCTCCGGTTCTCAATCCCGGGGAAAAGGTATTCCTGATGCTGGATGCCGAATATAGCGACGGCTTCTACGGCCCCCTGTTCCCAGCTCCCGGGCAGGCCCTGCTCTGGAACAGCTCGAATCCCGAAGTGGCAAGCGTCCAGGGCGGTCTGCTGACCGCCGGAAATTCTGCCGGAACCACCGAAATCACCGTGAGCTATGGTGATTTTGCAACCTCCATGACCCTCCAGGTGGCCGGACAAGCCCCGGCTGTCGAACTGCTGCCCATTGACGATCCGCTGGACTTTTATGGCGGCGACAGCGTACTTCTGCAGGCGACTGCTCAAGACGATGGCCAAGTCGTCAGCGTGGTTTTCTTTGCCAACGGGCTTTTTGCCGGCGAAGGCGCTCTTGCAGAGGGCACGTTATATACGTTCAACTGGCAGAATTTGTCGCCGGGGCGTTTTGAGCTGCAGGCGGCCGTCGTCGACAACGATCAGGAAGCCGCCTTTTCCAATATCGTGGTCATCGAGGTTGCCAACCGCAATCCGGTCATTACCGGATGGACCGCGCCGCTGGCAGATACCTGGT
>JAQVUB010000045.1 GCA_028699735.1 Lentisphaeria bacterium
CGGCGCTCCATATTCCCTCCGACACATGTTGACAAGGAGGGAAGTGACCACATATGGTTGATGGCACGAGCATGAAATTTTGCACAGCGATCTCTTACCGCAACGCAACAACCTTAAAAAATTTTCGAGTCTTTTTGTGTTTTTTCGTTGTTAAAAAATAGGTTGTGGACGCCAGTCCACCCCAAGACTTTTCGTACTTTTCGTGGTTAAAAAAAGTGGTACGAGAGGCGGGACTCGAACCCGCAAGGGCAATGCCCACTGGGACCTAAACCCAGCGCGTCTGCCAATTCCGCCACTCTCGCAAGAGTCTTGCTTCAGGCCAAAAGCAGGGTACCGAAGCATTCCGGAAGGTGATAATTTGTTTCGCTGATCGGGTTCCAGGTAATCCAGTGTGGATGGGAGGTATGATCTGCGCATTTGTAGAAGTTGGCGTGCCAGGTGACCCCATTGAAATTTCCCAGGGCGCCGGTGTAGTTTTCCAGCAGGTTCATGGGGAGGACGAACTGTGCGCACCAGGTGACCGGCGTGGTAATCTCCGGATCGATGATCTGGGGCATATTGGTTTTGACCTGCACGAGCTTGCCTTCCTGAGGGGTCAGGATGCTGTAATCCGCAAAGCCTTTATCGCCGCGTTTATGATTGCGCACATAATACAGCAGAAAAGTCCCGCCGGCATTCATCTCAAGATTGAAATAGCCGACACCACGGTGCGGCTTGAAAAAGAATTCAACACAGGAATCCTTGCAGACCTGCCCCTGAAACTGGGTTTCGACGGAGCGCACATAACGATCCTGTGCCTGAAAAATGCCATAAATATTACGATCGTCATGGAGCACCCGGAAGCTGACCTGGGGGATATGGTCTTTACTCTGCGGCCTGATATGGGTCAACGTTCCCGTCTCGGCATTTTTCCAGATGGGATCATTCCAGTCGGCCTTCAGTTCAGGGATAGCAGCAGCTCGGTTGACTTGGTATTGCATGGCAGCTCCTAGGGTAGACAGGTTGTCAGTTGGCAAAAAAAAACCGCCCAATGGGACGGATTTTATCATTTGGTACCAGAGAAAGGATTTGAACCTTCACGTCCTTGCGGACACTGCGACCTGAACGCAGCGCGTCTGCCAATTCCGCCACTCTGGCATGCGAATATGCCAAAACAAAATATTCAAAAAAGAGCTGGTACCAGAGAAAGGATTTGAACCTTCACGTCCTTGCGGACACTGCGACCTGAACGCAGCGCGTCTGCCAATTCCGCCACTCTGGCACAACAAGAATATACTGTAATGCGGCGATCGAAAAATGCAATCCAGGGATGAAAAAAATGTAGGGAAAGCGAGGGAAGTGCAGCTGTTTTTTAACAACGAAAAGCACGAAACGACACGAAAAAATTTCATGGAAGAGACGTTGATAGCTTTCCATGCGTCGTATTTTCCATGAAATTTTTTCGTGTCGTTAGTGTTTTTCGTTGTTAAAAAAGCTTAACCGTATTTTCTGCAAGCAGTAGGTTAAAACCCGAACAGTTGTTTGGGGCGATCGTAGGTCAGGGAACGGGCGATTTTGTGTGCGGCTTTGAGGGGTATTTGTCCGCGACCGACCATTTCGCCGAGCGTTTCTGCAAAGGTGCGCCGGAACATTTCGTGCCGTGAGCCATAAGAGAGGATTTTTCGTGAATCCGAGACCATGCCTGCCATGTTGCTGAGCAGATCGACGGTACCGACATATTCGAGCTGTCGTTTCATGCCAATAAAAGAGTCATTGAGCCACCAAGCCAGTCCGAGGCTGACCTGATATCCGAAGGCTCTGGTCAATTGCGCCAGGGTGCCATGATGGATCGGGTTGAGATTGTAGAGAACAATTTTCAGGCGGTTGTCGAAGCGGTTGAGCAGCGGCAGCAGAGGAGCCACATAATTGGTCATGTGATCGGAGATATCCCCGCCGACATCCGGCCCGAGCTTTTCATACAGGGAACGACGTACATCGCGCACGGCACCAATGTGGATTTGGAAAACCCAGCCTTTTTCGGCATCGAGCTCAGCGACTTCATTCAGGAACCAGGACAGCCAGGCGATAATTTCGCCGTCACTGAGGGCATGATGCTGACGTGCCTTGTTGAAAAGGGTCTCGGCATCCTCTTTGTTGACATGATAGCCATAGGGGACATTGACGCCATGGTCGCTGGCGCGGCAACCCATTTGAGCAAAGAAATCATGCGCCTGCCGCAAAACGTCGAGGAGGTCATCGAGCTTGTCGATTTTGCGGTTCCAGCGTTCCGCAAGGGTGTCCAGGTAGTCATTCCAGTCCGCTTTCGCGATATTCATCGCCTTATCCGGGCGGAAAGTGGGGCGGACAACCCCCGCCAGGGGAGAGGCCGCCAACTTCTGATGGAATTCAAGGGAATCGGCTGGATCATCGGTGGAACACATGCTTTCAACATTCATGCTCCGGATCAATTCCTGCTGAGCCATTTCCGGGCGTGACAGGATTTCCTTGCTGCGCTGCCAGATTTCCTCCCCATTTTCGGCATTGATTTCCAAGTCGATTTTGAGGCGTCGTTTGAGGTCGAGATGCACCCATTCATAGGTGGGATTGCCGGCAATTTTATCAAAAGCGGTGGCCAGGGCCATCCATTTTTCATGGTTTCCGGCCTTTTTCCCGGTGATCAATTCTTCCGGGACATTGCATTTGCGGAGGCATTCCCAGACATAGTGATCGGTTGCCGCCTCGGCTTCCCAGATATCCTGGAATTTCCGGTTTTCGCTCAGGGCTTTGACGTCGCAATGGTTATGCGCATCAATAATCGGAAGATCACGGATTGCTTCAAAAATTTCCCGTGCGGGTTGCGAGGTAAGCAGGTAGAAATCATCCAGGAAAGCCATAATAAGGGGACTCCATTAATCAGGGGTAGAAAATCATGTGGACATTGGTAGTAATACGTCAAGAAAATTTTTCAACAACGAAAAGCACGAATTGACGAAAAAAAATCATGGAAACACGATTCATGTCAGTAGTCAACGCCACTTCCATGAATTTTTTTCGTGTTTTTTCGTTGTTAAAAAGCCGTCAGCGTTTTTTGCCGGTTTTTGGCAAATCATTTTGCACGGGGCAGATTTTTTTGCTGGTTGCGCTTTGCATGCAAGCGACGACGGTTGCCAGAGCCTTGTAGCCTTTCAATCCATCAAAGGGTGGAAGAAGGTCATCGAGGATGCAGTCTACGAAGAGATCTGGTATTCCGCTTTTGACCTGGCAGGTATTGGTAGCGACGGCACCGACTTTATAACGTGCCCGTTCTCCGTTGTTGAGCAGTACTTCGACCTGGTATTCCGGGTCGGCTCCGAGGATCATTTGGCCTTTGCTGCCATAGATGATGGTGACATTGTCTTCTTTTGCACCATAGGTCCAGCTGGCGGTGAGCTGTCCCATGATGCCATTGGCCATGCGAAGGATGCAAACCGCATTGTCATCAACAGTGATTGGTTTGCCCTTTTCATCGCGTTTGGCTTTGGTATCGATAAAGGCGCCCGCTTCGACAAAGTCGGAGCCAAGCAGCCAGGGCAGCAAATACGCTTTATGGACGCCGAGGTCGCCCATGCTGCCGACATAAGCTTTCTCTTTTTTGAAGAACCAGGTATGTGGTCCATTGTCCTGTGACCAGGTTTCCGGGCCGCCATGGCCGAACGAGGAGCGGAAGGTGAGTACGTCACCGATGGCGCCCTGTTTGAGCAGCTCTTTGGCTTTCAGATGCGGTGCCATCATGCACTGGTTATGTCCGATCATCAGCTTTTTGCCGGCTTTTTCGGCGGCACGGATCATCGCTGCTGCATCTTCCAAAGTGGTAGCCATCGGCTTCTCGCAAAGGACATGTTTACCGGCCTGCAAAGCGGCTATGGTCAGCCGGGCATGTTCACTGTTTGGTGTGGCAACCACAATCGCATCGAGATTTTTCTGGCTGATCAGAGCATTTTCCGAAGCAGCTACTTTCATGCCATAGGTCTCTGCCAGACGTTGCGCACGCGATTTGATTGGATCGTAAACCATCACCAGTTCGGCATCGGGATTCTGGGAAAGTTCGAGGGCATGACGGTGAATGACAATACTGCCGGCACCCAAAAAACCAAAGCGTACTTTTTGCTCTTTCGCCATTATGAATTCTCCTTGTTCAGCGTTTGATATCACTTATAATGAATAACAAATAACGGGCTAATGCTTCAATATAACATTTTTTGCGGGGGCTTCAAATTAAACTTTTTTTAACAACGAAATACACGAAAAGACACAAACAAATGCGTGGAGGTGGGCGTTGACTGAACTTTCATGTAGTCACTTCCACGCATTTGTTCGTGTCTTTTCGTGTCTTTCGTTGTTAAAAAAGTCCATTACACTTTTGGACCTTCGGGTTCCACTTTCCCAGCGTACTGGAATTGGTAGATGGTGATTAAGGCATCGGGTTTGTTTTTTGGTTGCGGGGGAATTTTGATGGTATAGCGCAGGCCATGCGAGGTAAATTCGCTGTGGTTCTGTTTGATTGCATCGGTCAGAAAATGGAAGAAACGCTGTCCACCTTCCCCGATGAAGAAATCTTTTGCATTGTTATTTGCCAATACCATTTCCTGGGATCCGGCCATGGCGACGGTTGGTTCCTCAAAGATTTCGATCAGTTGCACGGCGGTTTTCTGGAGCATTCGGAAGACCTGCTGGTGGTGGTCTTTTTCCCGTTGCCAGTTATCCAGCATGAGATTGCAGGTTTCGGTCAGTTGGAAGAGTACGGTATCCGGATTGGCTGACACACGGCGCAATTGGAGTTCATCGGTCAGGATGCCGGACAGAGCCGAGCTGATCTTGTCGATCGGTTTCAGTAGTGTGGATTGAATATGATAATACATTTTGTGGGTGATGGCGAAGCCGCAAGCGGTCAGCAGGACGATAAACCAGATGGTGTCGATCAGGATTTTCTGGCAATCCTGGTTGCTTTGCAGCAATTCCGACTGCAGGGTTTGGATAGCTCGCGGGGCGGAACTCTGCTTTAATTCCGGGGTTTCAACCGGGAGCCCCTGCTGCAATATTTGCAGCTGATTGAGCTGCTGATCCTGCCTGGCAAGCTCCTGCTTGACCAGCAGACTGCCGTAGATCGTAGTCAGGCTGGTGCCCAGAAAGATGGCAAAGGTAAGGATCAACAGAAACTGTAAAACAAATTTTGCTTTCATAATCTTTCCTGAAAACACGGACGGGACACGGACGGGACACGGACGGGACATGGACACTCCTGCCCCCTGCACGTTTAGCAGAAATATACTTTTTCAGGGTCAGGATGCAAGCTGGAGAGGAGAAAAGTAGGGAAACGGGTTTATATTAAATATGTTTCAGAGTATTTCAATTTTGTACAGAAAACAAGGTTTCATCGACCCGCAAGGGACTATGGCAAGCATTAACGAAACAAGCCCCGACAAGGAAGCATTGCTGACGGAGATTCTGGCGGATCCGCTGCAGGCCATTTACAAGCTGCGCAGAAAAGTGCTACCCGCCCAGTTGCTTCGGGAGTTTGCTGACCAGAATTCCAGTTTGCAGGTACGGATTTTTTTAGCCGCTCAAGCAAATACCCCCGGGCGAATTCTTGATCACCTGATGAACAGTGACGAAGCGGAGGTGTTGCGCGTTCTGGCAGCCAATGACCGTTTGACCTACGGACAGTTGCAACGCCTTGCAAAACATGCTGATGTTCAGGTGCGCGCAGCATTGGCCGGCAACAAAGCCGCCAATGGGCCAATTGCAGTGGCACTTTGTGCCGATCCAGCATTGGAAGTGCGCCTGGCTCTGGCGTCTAATCCGGCTATTTCCCCGCGAATCCAGGCTATGCTCAGTTCCGATGAGTGTTCTCTTGTACGGGCGGAATTGCTGAGGTTGAGCCGATTGGACGAGGAAGTCCAGTTTGCTCTCTGTGATGACTGGGATCTGCTGATACACATTAAAACTCTGCTCAGTCCGCGTTTGTCGGGTACCTGTTTGAAGAATTGGGCCGCTTCCGGGGAACTGGTTTCGCAACTGGCCATTGCCGCCCGCAGAAATTTGCCGGAAGATATCTGGGCGATCCTGGCCGGGAGCCCGCATCGTCTGGTTCAGCTGGCGGTGCTTACCAGCGGAATTTTGACTACAGAGCAGATGCTGCGTTTGGCGCGTGACGGCGATGAAGAGGTGCGTCGGCGCCTTGCCGCCCGGACGGAGTTGGCCCTGCCCCTGCAACGGATTTTGTCTCAGGACAGCAGTGAAGAAGTACGTCTTATCCTGGCCGGCAACCCCTGTCTGGATGATGGTATAGGGCGTTTTCTGGTGCAGGGACGCCATCAGAAGGTGCTCGAAGCACTGGCAGAGAACCCTGGTGCTTTGCCGGCAACCAGGTTATGTTTGATTGCCTTTGATGATCCGGCTCTGCATAAACTGCTGCTGGCAAATCCGGCGCTCAGTTCGGAAGAGCTGTCTGCCCTTCTGGAGCTTTGTTCAGAAGAGGTTTTTTATCATCTTGTTTATCGTCGCAGGGATTGCAGAACCCTTTCCTCCACGGCACGGAATCGTTTGCTGGGCTCCCCTTTGCCGACGATCCGCCGGCTGGGGTACGAGGGTGTTTGTTAAAATCGCTTGCTGGCTATTACCTTTTTTTGTAGATAAATATGTTTGCTTTCATGTAGTAAGAGTTAACAGAGGAAGACCCGAAAAATGGCAAAAACATCAATCGCCAGTACTCCACTGAGCTTTGTAGAAATTGTGATGCGTGCGGACGTTGAGACGATCCGTGCGGCACTGGATGCTCGTGTCAAGGTCGATGAGCTTCTTGCCGAGCGCGAACAGGCTTACCGTCGCATCGCGGAATTGGAGTCCCAGGTTGAAGAACTGATGGGAGAACCAGGAGTGTTTGTGTTTCCGGCTCCTCCGCTGCCTGTATCCGGTTTCAGCAAAAGCATGGCTGTACCAGCCAAAAAAACCGCTCCTGCCGTGGCCGTTGTGCCGCCTGTGACCGGCAAAGGGCAAGGCAAGAATCCTTCTGCCTGATGGGTTGTTTTGCTTTCAGCGTACTATCCCAAGCGAAGGGAAGCACTGCTCGTTTCTGAAGTCAGGAGCGGGTTTGTTTGCCGATATGGATACATTGCAGGAAATACAGATTATAGACTTGCTTTGCCGGCGTGAGGCGGAGCTGGTGAAGGTGGCTCTTGCCGAGGAGGCTGTTTGTGACCTCCTTGGTGGGCTTGCTTTTGCCTTTCCGCCGCCCCCGGATTTGCCATCGCGGCGTAAAGTGACGGTGCCGTCGAAACCCCGTATGGAGGTGGCATTGCCTGAAAAGATTCTGCCGGGTTTGCGCAAACTGGAGTCTCCGGAAGAAAATGCTTACCGACTGGTCTACCGCTTCCATGGAGAAGACAAGGAGAGTTTTCAGGCTGATTTTGATTTTCTGAAGCTTTTGCTGAATTTTCCCGAAGAGGCTTTTGCATTACGCAGCATTGAGACGGTGTTTTTCCGCAAACCCGATGACTGGCAGTTGCGTCAGATACTCTGGCAGGCTGGCACTGAGAAAGCGTCCAATACTTGATTTTTGATTTTTTTGACCTAAGGAAACGCAATGGATTTTCGTTCCGGAAGAATGCACTTTGGCAATCACAAGCCAGGGACAACCCGTAAACTTGCTGCCTGGTTGGAATTATTTCGTCTGCCGAATCTGCTGACAGTTCCCGGGGATGCAATTGCCGGGGCCTGTCTGATATCTCTGCTGAGCGGCAAGGCAGTCAGTGCCCCGGAGTTGTTCGGGGTCGCTCTTTGTGTGCTTCTGTTTTATGGCATGGGGCTGGTACAGAATGACTGGGTGGATATGTCTGAAGATCGCTATCAGCGTCCGGGACGCCCGCTTCCCAGCAAACGGATCAGCACGTCACAGGCCGCTCTGGCTTTTTTTATCTGCTTTCTAGGCGGCATGCTGGTTGCCTTTTGCATTGGCCGTCCAGTGCTGATCAGTGCCGGGCTGCTGACAACCCTGATCTGGAGCTATAATCTTGTCTTGAAAAAGCGCTATTACGGTGGGGCAGTTTGCATGGGCTTGTGCCGCGGCATGAGCTTGCTGCTGGGGGCATCCACGGTAGGCTGGCATATTGGCATTCTTCCGGTTTTTTTCGGGTTGACTGCTTATGTCGCTTTAGTCACTTGGTTTGCTGCCGGGGAGAACCGCCGCCAGGTACCCGATGGCAAAGTGTTTCTGCCCCTGGCCTGTTTTTTTGGCGCATGGGTGCTGAATATTCCAGTTTTGCTCTATTACCACAGCCAGATCAGCTCTATTTCGCTGTTGCTGGCCGCAGTCTGTTTTGTTTTGTCGCTGCTGGCTGCAGGAGTTGCCGCGTTGCGGGTCTATAACCGTTCTGTTCGGGCAGAGGAAATGCGCCATTTCATTGGCGCCTTGTTGCGCGCGTTGCTGCCCTGGCAGGCTTCCTGGCTTGTTTTGAGTGAAGGTGCCTGGACCGTGATCACGATGGTCGTTTTGCTGTTGCTGTGGCCCCTGACAGTTCTTTTGAACAAAGAGTTTTCCCAATCCTGACCGTTTGCTGGTCCGATCCCGTTGAAATCGTTTTTTTAACAACGAAAAAACACGAAAAAACACGAAATTTTTTAGAGGAATGAAAAAGCGGATATTAAGTCTGGAGTGTGCCGGGTTAGGGATCGAAGTTTTGTCCTGCTGCCCGGAGTTTTCGCAGTTGAGCGGATTTTGTTTTTCCGCGATGGATTCCGTTTTCCCTGCAGTTACCTGTACTGCCCAGGCGACTTTCAGGACAGCGTTGTCTCCGTTGCAGCACCAGGTTGTCTGCAATGGACGATATGACCGCAAAACGCACAAAGTGGATTTTTGGAATCAATCTGCGGGGCTGGTTCAAGGCGGGAGGATCTGGGATCGTCTGCGGCAAGCCGGTGGGCGTGCCGGCGTTCTTTTTCATCAGCAGAGCCTTGGGGACAGCTCTGACCTGGTGCTGAGTCCTGCACCGGTGCATCGCCATCATGGCGGCATGATCCAGGCTTGTCATTGCCGCCCGGACGACCTTGAACAGCGCCTGAATGAATATGCGGGAAGACCCTTTTCCCTGATGAATTACTGGGGGCCACTGTCGAACCGGAAATCGAGTGACTGGATCTGTGCAGCTGCGGAGTTGGTCATGCAACAGGATCAGCCAGATTTTCTGGCGGTGTATCTGCCGCATATGGATTACTGCCAGCAGAAAGCCGGCCCCAGCCAGACAACGGTCATGGAACGCCAGTTGCGAGTGCTGTCTTCGTTTCTCAGGCGGCTGCTGACCGCTGCAGAGTCTCTTGGTTATGAAGTACTGGTTTGGGGAGATTATGGCATCAGCCCGGTTGACCGGGTTGTTTTTCCGAACCGGGTTTTGCGCCAGCAGGGTTTGTTTTCTGCGCGGCGGGTTTCCGGCGGGCTGACTTATCCGAATCTTTTTGACAGTGCGGCCTTTGCGATGGTCGATCATCAGGTGGCACATCTGTATCTGCAAGACCCCCGCGAACTGGAAAATGTGCGGAAGATTTTTAACGGGATGCCCGGGGTGTCGCGTGTACTGCCGCCGGCGTCTTTGGGACTCCCCTGCGGAGAAAGCGGCGATTTGGTACTGGAGGCTGCTGCCGGGTACTGGTTTGCCTATCCCTGGTGGAAATCCGCATCAGAGGCACCGGATTATGCCACGCATGTTGACATTCACAATAAAATTGGTTTTGATCCCTGCGAACTGTTCTGGAAAATTCCGTTTTTGAGCACGAGTATGGACTGCACTTTGCCAAAGGGCAGCCATGGGCGATTGGATTGCCCGGGTTGCTTTGCGGCCACGCCTCCTCTCGCGGAACATCTGCAGAGTGAAAATTTGCTGCAACTGAGTATTTCTCTTGAAGAGGTGCTGGGAGACTTGCGATCGTGATTGTCAGAGAGCAGCAGGGTGTGCGTTTCAAACAAGGAAGACCATGATCATCTTAGGCATCGAGAGCAGTTGTGATGAGACTGCTGCGGCTTTGGTACGGGACGGGCATGAAGTTCTTGGGGGTAAGATTGCCACCCAGATCAAGCTGCATGCTGGATTTGGCGGGGTGATTCCGGAGCTTGCCGCCAGGGAACATTTGAAAAATATCACGCCGGTTGTTGACGTGGTTTTTGAACAGGCCGGTCTTGGTATTGAAGCGGTTGAAGCGGTTGCAGTGACCAACCGCCCTGGACTGATCCCGGCGCTGCTGGTCGGCAATGCCTGGGCCAAGGGGCTGGCATTGAGCCGGGAACTGCCCATCGTGGGTATCAATCACTTTGAAGCGCATATTTACGGAGCTTTTCTGAAACGCCCGGAATTGCTGAAAACTGCGGCGGCCTTCCCGGTGCTGGCACTGGTGGTTTCCGGCGGTCATACAGCCCTGGTACTGATCCATGCTTCCGGTCGAGCGGAGCTGCTGGGTACTACTCTGGATGATGCCGCGGGGGAAGCTTTGGACAAGGCGGCGAAGATTCTCGGCTTGGGCTATCCCGGCGGGCCGGTGATTGATCGCATAGCGAAAACGGGTAATGACCGTGCCTGGGATTTTCCCCGGGGACTGACTGGCGGGTCGGGTCGTGCTGCGGCACCAGAGCATCGTTTTGATTTCAGCTTCAGCGGTGTGAAGACGTCCTTGCTTTATGCCGTAAAGGATCGTACATTAAGTGATTGCGAACTGGCCGATGTGGTGGCCAGTTATCAGCGCGCGGTGATGGAGGTGCTGGTCAGCAAGACCATGCTTGCTGCCCGGGAATACCACGCCGGGCTGCTTTGCCTCTGTGGCGGGGTGGCCTGCAACAGCCTTTTGCGACGGCGTATGCAGGAAGAAGCGGAGCGGGCAGG
>JAQVUB010000498.1 GCA_028699735.1 Lentisphaeria bacterium
TGAGCGGATACTGCTCGTCCTGCTGGCAGAAATTCTCCCGGTAATCCCGCGAAAACTTTTCCAGGCATTTCCGGTTCCAGAGCCGCTCTGCTTTCAGACCATTAACTCCGGTTTCCCGCAGATGCCGAAGTACAGCCAACGGATCTGAAAAGGTCAACTGCATCCGCTCTTCCATTGAAAGAAGAATGGAAAAATGCTTGTCCGTCAGCAACGCAATCAGTTCCTGCAAGGTGGGATAGCTGAGGGAACGCCCGGTCAGAGTGGCAATTTCGAGCAGATTTTCCGGGCCGAAAGTGCTGAATGCCAGGATGCCGCCGGGTTGCAGCAGGCTTTGCAGGCGTGCCAACAATTTCGGCAGATTGACGGCCCACTGCAAAGCCGCCCCAGCCAACACCAGATCCGCTGCTGGCAAAGACATGTTTTCCATGTCACCAGCAAGAAAAAACGTATTTCTGCGATGCTGGTGGTATTTTGCAAAATCCGCGACGAGATCGACCAGAGTCAGGCGCTGAAAATGGAGTCTCTCTTCGATACGGTCGGTGAGCAGTCCATCGCCGCAACCCAGTTCCAGAATATGCTGCAAATGCCGTTGCTGCAGTAATTCATCCAGAGCGCTGATCAAAGAATCGGCCATCCGGGTCTGAACCAGTGCCGCCCTGCGGTAAGTCTTCTGGCTCCGGCTGAACCGGAGTTCGATGCGTCTTTTGTCAACTTCATTCAAGGTGCCACAACTCCTGCCACGATCGGATTTCAGCAAACGGAAAATGCGCAGCATCTGGCCTTGCTATACAGGGGATGCCCAGATTTTTCCAGAAACGGCGCTGTATCTCCGGCGAAAAAATGCGATCGCGGCCTGAGATCAATGCCCGCTGATAGATGTTGCCGGCAACCGGTTCTTTGCTGATATAATGCTGCAATGCAAGCAGTTCATCACGCTGATCCTCTGGCTGGCGCAAGAAACCCATGCCGGAAGTCTCCGTACGCCGGGAATTCCTGCCGGCTGACTTCGGGCCAATGACCCGCTGCTGAAAGCGTTCCCGGGCCTGTTCATCAAGCCAATGGTCAATGGTACCCTGAAAAATTTCCGGTTGTATGCCGGATTCGGGGTCTATGGGTTGCAGGGTTCCGTTGACGGCGATCGCCTGACTCAGCGGCGGCAGTTCTGTCACCGCGGCAACCCACACGCCAAGAGACCAGGCCAGCAGACGGATTTCACGATATCGGGCCAGAGGTGGCAGTGCTGTCAATTGCCGGTAATCCCAGGCCACCAGAACATCGAATCCAGCCTGCTCCCAATGCTGAAAAATCCCGGGGTCCATACCCCATCCATGAAAGAACAGCAGCAGCCTGTCACTTTGATTTTGTTGAACAAAGGTCGTATTCATATGCAATTTTTTAAACAACGAAAGACACGAATGAAACGAAAAAAAATTCGAGTCTTTTTGTGTTTTTTCGTGGTTAAAAAAGTTTTCTGATGGGTTCAAGGTCTTCAGAATGCAAACCCGCGTTTAATGAGAAGCGCAGACGCGAACTGCCCTTGGGAACCGTTGGCGGACGGATGGCGAACACCAGAAAACCATGTGCCTGAAAACGCTCTGCCAACGCCACGGCGGCACTGGATTCGCCGGCAATATACGGGATGATCTGGGTATCCCCTGCAGAAACATCATGGCCGGCTTCGCGTAACCAGCCCCGGAAAAGCAACGCGAGCCGCCGCAACTCTTCACGTTCACGTTCCATCGTTTTGCAGTGTTCGAGTATAAAGCAGCTCCAGTTGAGCACGACTGGCGGCAATGCGGTAGTGAAGATCAGGGTTCGCATGTGGTTGATCAGAAAGTCGCGCAGGACGGGTTTCATGATGGCATACGCACCTGTCGATGCAAACGCTTTGCCGAAAGTGCCAATGATCAGATCCACTCGATCAGTCACACCCTGTTCGGCACAAAGACCGGCACCGCCCGGACCGCGTACACCGACGGCATGAGCCTCGTCCACCAGAAGAACGCATTCGTACTCCTCCTTCAATGCCACCAAATGACGCAGATCAACAGCATCCCCATCCATGCTGAAAATCGATTCCGTTACCAGAAATACCTTTCGATATCGAGACCGCTTCTGTTCGAGGAGCTTTTTCAGCGCTTCGAGATCCGCATGCGGATAGCGGAGGAATTCGGCCTTGCTCAGCCGCATCCCGTCAATGATGCTGGCATGGTTGAGTTTGTCCGAAAGGATCAGATCTCCGTCACCGGCAATGGCCGGCAGGATTCCGGTGTTGGCATGGTAACCGCTGTTAAAAACCAGGGCAGAACTTCCACCGTAGAGCTGACTGAGCTTGTCCTCGAGACGGGCGTAGGCCGGGGTATTTCCAGTCAAAAGCCGGCTCGATGAGCTGGTCAGCGCCAAATCAGGGCTCGCCAAGTCCCCGGCATACTGCTGGAAAAATTCCCTGCGGAGAACGTGATTTCCAGCCAGCCCCAGATAATCATTGCTCGATAGATTGCAGAACTCGCGTCCTTGATAAACACATTTTCCCGAATCCATCGGGGAAATTTCCCGGAGGAGCCGTTCGTTTCCATTTTCCTTCAGGCCGCAAAGGTCTGCCGCCATGTCATTGTAGAAAGGATTCATTCAAGCAGCCATAAAATTTTTCGTACTACTATTGCCCCAATTCTCTTTTTTTAGAAAGATTTTTTGAAAGAAG
>JAQVUB010000499.1 GCA_028699735.1 Lentisphaeria bacterium
GCACAGCGATCTCTTACCGCAACGCAACAACCTTAAAAAATTTTCGAGTCTTTTTGTGTTTTTTCGTTGTTAAAAAATAGGTTGTGGACGCCAGTCCACCCCAAGTCGTTTCGTGCTTTTCGTTGTTAAAAAAGGGGGCTATTTAGGTTGAGACATGCGCAGATCCAGCGAGAGAGGGACTTTCACGTTGTCAGGATGCAGAACCTGTCCTTTGCTTTCGGCCTTTTTAACTTGAATGTAAATGTACAGTTGCGAGGTGGAGTTTTCGCCTTCGCGTATATCGCGTATATCGAGGGCGCTAATATTCATCAGCAGGGCTTCGGCCTCATCCAGGCGCCCGGTATGTGCCAGAGCAAATGCCTTCATCAGTCCTACCAGGGGAAGCGCAGCAAGCTCCGGATGGAGACTGCCAGTCAGATCCAGCATCTTTTCGTAAGCATCCATTTCCAGCAGCATTTTGAGGACTTCTTTCAGAAAAGAATGGTCAGTTGTATCCAGCTTGCCTGCCTGATAAATCAGCTCAGCGGCTTCCGGATTCCTTCCCTGGAGCCTGCGAAGATTTGCTTTGGCATGCAACAGATGACGGTTGCCGGCTGCCTCGCCGGCCGCATCAAGTTCGGCCTCGGCACGTTCCAAGTCACCTCTGCGGAAAAAGTTCAGCGCCTTGTGATAATGAACCTGCCAGGATGGTGCAGCCTGTTGCAGTCGTTCAAACCAGGCTTCGCTAACCTGATAGGAGACCGGCAGACCGGAAGAAATCGTATTGCTCTGAAGCAATTCCGCCCAAGCCTGCTGCTCCAGCCCGATCGCGCCAAAATCCAGTTGCGGGCAAAGCTTTTCGCCGCTGCGCAGTTCCTCCAATGCTCCCCAACCTGATCCAGCGATCACGGTTTTACCGGGTTGCAGGGCGACGCTGCGGCGGGTCTCCAGCAAGATGGCATCCAGTTCCTTTTCCGGGATCAGACCGTCGATAGCCGCGGTTGTGCTGCTGACAGCATGATCCCAGTCTCCAAAGACCTGCTCCGGTTTCATAAGCAGAGCCCCGTAGCCTTCGAGCCACTCCCAGGCCGTACGCGGTGGCATCGGCAGACATTCCTGCTGTGAACGCCCCAACCCCGCCTGCAGCTCAATATATGCATCCAGCCCGCAGCCAAGAAGTTTTTTATTCCAGTTGCGACCGCCAGGTGACTGTCCCCAGACAAACAGCTTGCGCCCGCGCAAGCGGCGGGTAGAAATATGGCAGAATCCGTATCCATCCGGGAAAAACAGGCACTCATAAGGCCGCCGATCCTCGGAAATATTGTAGAAGTGATCCTTGACATACTGGAAATTGATCGGGTAGGAGGCGTCAAATCCCTCCCCGTCCGGCAGAGCGAGTTTGGCCAGGACATGGGATCCCCCGTTGTACCTGTTGGCAAAAGCGTTTTTGGCGGGAACCACGACTCGGCTGCCGGCCACTTCCGACACTGCAATATTGCTCCACCAGTACATGGGAACCAGGTGCCGGTTCGGATTCCAGATCCGTCCGCGAATATAAAGGAAACGGGAATCTTCCGGCAGAAAACAGTCATACTGAAAGGGCGTTCCGCGGTCACGCTGATATTCATAAATGCGCAGAACCGGATACTTTGCCGTCTGAAGGACTGCTGCAAACCGCGGTGAAACGGTCTGTTCGTCATGCCCGCGCCTTCCGCAATTGAATTCAACACCGCCGGCAAACCAGGCATTTCGTATGGCCAGATTACAGGGCAAAAAAGCAGTATTCGCAAGAATCAGGTCGCGTTCATGCTCTTTGTCATACAGTGACCACAGACGCCCGCCCAGTTCAGGAAGAAAAACCGCTTTGAGAAAATCATTTTCGAGGATCACGGCTTGAAAACAAAGTTGTTCTTCCGGGAAATCATAGTTATCCTGAAGTGTGTAGGGCAGTCCGTCCGAAAACATGCCGTAGCCAATAAAGAGCCCGTCGTCTTCATCAAGCTCAGCGGATATCTCGGATTTGATTAACTCGCGAAGAGCCGGAAACCAGGCAGACTGCCCAACACGATATCCACGCAAAAAAAGCTTTTCAAACCGTAAATCCGTCATGGTTTATCCCGTTGCTTGAAAAAGAAAAAAATCACTCCGGGATGCAATCCCTGGAAGAGAAAAATGAATCATAAGATATCCCGAAAAAATCAATTTGCCGGTTTTCATCGAAAAGCCGCAAAAAAAATGGAATGCCTCACTCGATCAGAGAAAATTGCTTCTGGGACCTCGTGCTCCCAAATACCGGAATCCTGACTTCCCGACCCTACCCCGTTGCCTTGCCTTGCCTCGCGCGCGCGAATGGGTATGGTCAGCCCCCTGGTTGGGTGGGGATCGGAGGCTCTCTGGACTGCGAGAGAAAATAGCTCCTTATAAACGAATTTTCAAGAAGAATCATATGCACTCATGCAGAAACATAGCGATTCCTGAAAATCATCAAGATTCCTTGTTGCGATCAACGGGCTTCCTGCAAGAAAGAAGAGATTTCAGGAAGAGTAAACTCTGAAAGCGGCATGACAAAAAACTCTCCGGGCTGACAGATTCAACTCTTTCAGTCTGTGATAGCAAACAGTTTTCGGGCGTTGCCACGGGCGATTTTTTCAAAAACTTCAGCAGAAATTTCACCACTGTCACGCATTTCCATGAGGAAACGGATATAATTCTGC
>JAQVUB010000500.1 GCA_028699735.1 Lentisphaeria bacterium
GGACAATTGACCAGGGATGGCAGGCAGCATGCGTGGAAAGAAAGCGTACATGAAATAGAGAGACAGGGCAAAAAAAAGCAGCAAAGCCGGGATGAGGAAGAAAGTCGGGTGGCGGTGCTGATCCGCCATCTGACGCAACAGTACCGGGCCAATATCATCAGGCAAAATCGCTTCCAGCTGGGCGTCAAAAACAGCGTCACCGGGTCGGCAACGGCATCTCTCCGGTAGAATAACCGTACCACCGCGAACCACCAATTGCGAAGAACCTGGCTGGTTGTTGGAAACGGCCACGTTATTTGTTTCTTCGATATCGTCGCTGTTCATATACTTAATTCCAATGGAAACGCTTTACACTTAAGGTAACCAGCCAACACAGGAAAGTCAATGGGGCGAAAATGTAATCAGCCCGGATTTTTTTCGTGTTGTTTCGTGTCTTTTCGTTGTTAAAAAAGCATCCAGGGATCGACAAACTGGCATTTCTTTTTATATTGAAGGAAGCCGCGAATATTTGAGAAGCAACAAGAAAGGTTTGTGATGCGCAGAAGTCAATCAATATACTGGCGATGGCCGATGTTCTTTATTCTGGCGATACTGGCACTGTTCATACTGGTTCGGCTGTCGGTTAAAGTCGTTCGGCTTCGTTCGGAATTGGCTTGTGCCCGCGAATTTCAGGTGACGGGCGACTTGTTCCGGGTGGCAGAGGGGGCCCAGCAGGAATTGCATTTTTATATTGAGCAGCCTCTGGCGGGGCATGGGCTGATACTCCGTTTGTGTCAGGGAGTACCGCAATTGCAGAGCGCATCCGGGATGCTGTCTGAAGAGATGCAGGATTTGCAGAAGGAGTGGGGAAATCTGGCCGGTTCTATTGAGGTTTTTTCTTCGGATGGACATCTGGTTGCAGCTGCTCCTTTGCGTCTGCAGCACAGTCTCATGCGGGATGTTGGCAGCGAGCTTCTTCCGATCGCCAAGCTTCCATCGCTGGCACCGGGCAACTATCTGCTCCGGACGCAAATTCTGACTCCTCCGCAAGGGGCTGATCTTCCGGAAGTGCGGCTGCAACTGTCCTGCGGAATCTGTTCGCTTGAGTCTCTTCCGCTGTATTTGGGGTGGGCAGGAATTCTGCTGCTGATACCACTCAATCTCCTGCTTTGCTACAGGCTGGCGGAATCTGTTTTCTGGTTTAAACGGCAACGGGAACAGGAAAAATGGCTCAGTGAAGGAGTCGGTCAGACCAAAATCATCTACTTGCTGACCCGATATCCGCTATGGAGTGAGACTTTCCTGCGTCAGGATCTGCAATTCCTTCTGAAAGAGGGAGTGCCCCTGGAGCCTATGGCACTTTTTGCCGGCGATTGTAAAGCTCAGCCGGACTGGCCGGTCGTGCGGATACTGAGTCCTTCTGTGACTCCTCCTGCGACGATCGGCAGCCAGATTTCCTGGTGGCGAAAATTGCGTTGCTGGATTCCGGCGCGAGTTCAATGTTCGCTGATCTTATTTCGGCATCGGCAATTGTTGCGCGAACTGGTCAGGCAGGGGCGCCTTTGTCATGCGCGTCATATCCATGCTGAATTTGCGGATCTGGGGGCGTTGCTGGCTGCGGCTGCGGCGCGGCGTCTGGCGGTGAGTTTTAGTCTGGGGGTACATGCCGCTGATGTTTATACCAACCGGCACTCCCTCGATTATCTGTGCCAGAAAGCGAAATTCATCACTGTCTGCAACCGGGCGGCAGGGGCTTATCTGGTGCGACAATGCCCGGTTGCTGCCAGGAAGCTGCATTTGATCCATCACGGCCTGACGCTTGAGGAATGGCCCTTTCGCGAAAGCCAGAAATCCCAGGCGGTGCCGGAGCTTTTGTTTGTCGGGCGTTTTGTCGCCAAAAAAGGAATTCCACTGTTGCTGGAGGCTCTTGCGTTGCTTTTGCAACGGGGGCGCCGTATGCGCTTGACGCTGGTAGGGTCGGGTCCAATGGAGCAGGAATTGCAACGCCAGTCGGAAAAGCTTGGATTGCAGGAACACATCGAGTGGACCGGCGTGTTGGATCGCAGAGAAGTCCGCGAACGTATGCGCAAGGCTGATGTTTTTTGTCTGCCCAGCATATCAAACAATGATCGCAATCAGGAGGGAATACCTAATGTCCTGGTTGAGGCGATGGCAGTCGGGGTGCCTGTGGTTGGCAGCCAGAGCGGCGGTATTAGTGAGTTGCTGACCCCTGAAACCGGCTGGCCCATTCCGAAATTAAGTGCGGAAATATTTGCTGATACAGTTGAGGAACTGCTGCTGAATCCCACTGAATGTGAGAAACGGCGGCGGCAGGCGCGACAACATGTCGAAGCGGAATTTTCTTCGGCGCGCACTGTCAAAACTCGTGCTCGTTTGCTGGAAAGTTAAAGCTTTTTTTACAACGAAAAACACAAACTGACACGAAAAAAATCCATGGAAAGGACCTTGGCTGTTTTTCATGCGTCGTCTTTCCATGGATTTTTTTCGTGTCAGTTTGTGTTTTTCGTTGTAAAAAAAAGCTTCAACTGGCTGACGAAATCCTGGATGAACAGATCCAAGTAATCGGGTGCGACTGCAGAAAGATGCGGCAGGCGCCAGAGATTCGGACAGCGCATCAGCGGCGAGTTTTCCGGCAGGGGTTCTTCGGGGAAGACATCCAGAAACGCGCCTTTCAGACGTTGCTGTCGAAGGG
>JAQVUB010000046.1 GCA_028699735.1 Lentisphaeria bacterium
GGGGAGTGGCTCCCTGAACATGAAGACGCTCTCCAGAAACCTTGACAACGGTGCCAAGACTCATTTCATTGTTAGCAAAATAATCAAGTATCGTGTTTTCGGGAAATTGCATTCATGCGACTTTCTTAATCAGTTGTAAGTAATAAGTTGTAACAGAGGAATTCTTTTTGAACAACGAAAAACCCTAAACGACCCGAAAAAATTTCATGGGATGATCACCGGGGTGCAGTTCCCAAAAGTAGGTAGTCGCTGCCCCGGGCACCTGAGACGGGTGCAGTTCCCAAAAGTAGGTAGTCTCTGCCCCGGGCACCTGAGACTGTTCGGGCGTGGGAGTACTAACAGAAATCGCAACCGGGCCGGTTACGCCACATTATAAGCCTGACCCCTGAACCCTTTCTGGATAGCCTCTACCTACTTTTGGGAACTGCACCCCCTGAGACCGTTCGGGCGTGGGAGTACTAACAGAAATCGCAACCGGGCCGGTTACGCCACCTTATAAGCCTGACCCCTGAACCCTTTCTGGATAGCCTCTACCTACTTTTGGGAACTGCACCCATCACCGCAATCTCACAGTCAAAGCCGTTTCCCATGAATTTTTTTTCGGGTCGTTTGTGTTTTTCGTTGTAAAAAAATACCACTGCCACCCATGTTTACACTAGCGGTTGCGGCCTCTTCCACCCATAAACCGCCCCATGCCGCCAATGGAAGTCATGTCGAGGATTTCCTGGACATTGCTGCTGAGGTTTTCGCCGCCAATTCCTGCCTGGTTGCCTAAGTTCTGGAGCAGGATTTCCCGGACGGTTTCAGACATTTCCCTGATGGCACGTCCCTGTTCCATCATTTCCTGAAAATTGGCGCTTTCTCCGCCCTGCCACATTGAATTGGCCATTTCTTCATTGGCGGCAAGCAGTTCCTGGTATTCTGAAACCGTCCGACGCTGATCCTTGCTCAACTTGGAAACATCCAGATTTTTGAAAAAGAGCTCACGGCGGGCATTTTGTTCTTCACGTTGTTTCTGAAATTCATTGAGGCGGGTTTGCATGCGCTCATACTCTTCCGGATTTTCCTCTTTGAGGCGTTCCATGCGTTCGCGCATATTGCCGCTACGTCGGGATCGTGGCTCTTCCTGCCGGGCAACCGGTGTATTGAGATTGACCTGGGATTGACCATCCAGTTGCTTTTTCAGCTGCTGCAATTCCTCTTCACGAAAATCCAGCAGCCTTTCCAGATTGGCGATTTCCTGATCCGAGTTGCGCGAGGCTGAAGTATGATTGCCCAAATGACTTTGCAATAATTCGAGTGTAGCCTGCAAGGACACTTTCTCGGACAAAACAGTATCCCGGGCAATGGTCATTTCCTGTAATTGTTCCTGCAGGCTGGAGTGATCCTGAAAAAAATAGTATGCCGTTGCGAAAAACAACAGATTGCCACTGCAAAGCAAAAGCAGACCCGCCTTTTTAAGTTTGTCAAATTCCATGCTGAAAAGCTCTTTCTGGCGGTTCATCAAACAGACCGAAAACTATACAGTAAACGTTTTGAGCGGATTGAAATTGTTTGATTCATGACAAGGATGCAGAAACAAAATAATGACCTGTGAGGGGGGAGACCTATTCAGCTTTTTGAGGGTAAAATATCATGGATGCGCAATTGCGGGATGGCGGCTCCGTTGTAACGGTTGATATGCGGCGAAAAGACAATATCCCAGGGTTCAGGAGGAAAGTCCGACGGGGAGCGGCCAAAGGCTATAAATTGCATCCGCATTCCCGCTTCATCACGAAGGATCCCACGGGTGTGAACAGTACCAGCCGGCTGACGTCTTTCGGCAAAGACGTGTCTGGCCAGAAAGACTGGTTCAGGATTGCCATGACCAAAGGGTTCCAGCATCTGCAATTCCTGAAAAAAGACATCATCGAGTTCATGGAAGGTCACTTCACCGCAGACATTCAGCAATGGTTTCATCGACTCGATCCCCAGTACTTTCTGAACGGCTATATCAAACTGATCGCAGAATCCCTCCAAATTCTCCTCATTAAGCGAGAGGCCTGCGGCCATGGCATGACCGCCAAAACGGATCAGTGAATTGGCACATTCATCCAGGACAGCCACCAGATTCAGTTTGCGAATGCTGCGTGCAGAACCCGTGAATTGGCCATTGCTGTCTCGGGTGAGCACCACCGATGGGCGGTGATAACGCCGGGTCAAACGGGAGGCAACGATACCGACCACGCCCTGATGCCAACCCTCACTCCAGACAACGATGGAACGAGCCGATTGCAAATCATAGCGGCGTTCAATCTGATGTTCCGCATTGCGTACAACCTCTTCTTCGATAATCTGACGTTTTTTGTTCAGATCATCGAGATTGCGGGCAAGCTCATTGGCTTCCAGGATACTGTCCGCTTCCAGGAGGCGCAAGCCATCGGTGGGGTCACCCATTCGTCCGGTAGCGTTGATTCTTGGCGCCAAGCGGTAGGTGATATCGGCGGTCGCCAGGTTTTCACCAATTCCGGCAATGTCACAAAGGGCATGAATGCCAGGGCGGTGCTGCATGCCGAGCACCTGTAAGCCATGATGAACCAAGATCCGGTTTTCATGCAGCAGTGGCACAATATCGGCAACGGTTCCCAGCGCTACCAGATCCAGGCACTGATGCAGATCAGTATCTTCGCCGCCGTAGCCCATTTCCTGACCATATTTCAGAAAAGCCTGTGCGACCTTGTAGGCAACACCAACGCCGGCCAGTTCCTGAATTTCCTTTGGAGCACCCGGCAATTTGGGGTCCACGACAGCGAGAGCGTTCAGTTGTTCCGGCCCCGGGGTGTGGTGGTCGGTAATAATCAGATCAAGATTAATATTTTGAGCGGCAGCGGCAGCCTCATGACTGGTGATACCGCAGTCGACGGTCAGCAGCAGATCACAGTTGCTGGCAGACACTTTGGCAATGGATTCAGCGGTCAGCCCATAGCCATCATCAATGCGATGGGGCAGATAACAGCTGACCCGGGCTCCGTTTTTACGTAAAACAGAGGCGAGCAGCGCCGATGCGGTTATCCCGTCGGTATCATAGTCCCCGTGAATGATAATTTGTTCGCCGCGACTGACTGCCTGCCACAGCCTCTCGGAAGCAGCTCGAGTGCCTGGCAATAAAAAAGGGTCCCCGATATTAGTCAGATCCGGACAGAGAAAATCGCGGACGGTTCCGGGCGAAATATCACGAGCCGACAAGACCAGGGCAATTGGGCGGGTTACCGCTGCTTCCTCGATCAGTTCCTGAACACGATTATCATTGGTTTCTGCAAATTCCCAAATTCGTTCTTCCATGTGCCTTTCGATTCCTTAAAATGAAAAATAAATGACAAAACTAACTATACGCCTCTATTTGCCTGCTGTCATTCCATTCGCTGTTTTTTTTTCGTTTTTTTTCTTTTGTAATACCTAAAACTGGCAAAGGCGGATTTCTTTTTGTTGTTCAAAAAGAGTTGCTTCGTCGTGAAAAAACTTTTTTTGCTTCAGTTGCATAAAACCGGCGAAGCAGTATAGTATCTTTTCAACAAAAAATCTGAGCAACATCAGTCTTTTATATCGTGAAGGAGATCCGAACATGTCGATTCATCCCAGTTTGAAAACCCAGGGTGCTGTCAGTGAGAAGCGCAATGTCCTGAAGCGTTTTGAGCGCATCGACCAGCTGAAAAAAGAGGGTCGTTACCAGGATGGCAACCGCGCCTGGGGGTTGCCCAAAACCAAACCGCAAGAGTAAAAGAAGCTGGTGTTGTCACCAGAATCAAACAGAGCTGTCTTTCAGCTTCATGGGTCGCATCAGGTGTTAACATGGTGCGACTTTTTTTTTCGATCATTCTTCCAGTGAAAGGGGCCTGCCAATGTGGAACTATACTGAAAAAGTTATGGATCATTTTTTAAATCCCCGCAATGTCGGAGAGATTCCGGAGGCGGACGGGATTGGCGAGGTCGGCAATATCGTCTGTGGCGATGCCATGAAGCTGTACATCAAACTGGCGGCGGATCAGAAAACGATTGAGGAAGTCCGTTTTCAGACTTTTGGTTGCGCATCGGCGATTGCCTCGGCTTCGGCTCTAACCGAGATGCTGAAGGGCAAGACTCTTGAAGAGGCTGCCCGGCTGACCAATCAGGACATTGCCGATTTTCTGGGTGAACTGCCGGAAGAGAAGATGCATTGCTCGGTGATGGGCATGGAGGCCTTCCAGTCTGCTCTTGAGAGTCTGCGCAAAAAGCATCCGGAATATGCTTTGCCCGGGGATTTGTCTTCTGCGGAAGGAGAGGATCGGATTGTCTGCCAGTGTTTTAACGTTAGCGAGCGGAAAATCCGGGAGGTGGTCCTGGCGAACAATCTGACGACTGTAGAACAAGTCACTCATTATTGCAAAGCCGGCGGCGGCTGCGGTGGCTGCATCGAGGATATTGAACAGATTCTTGCTGATATTTTGGGAAAGAAGAAAGAGGCTGCTGTCAAAGAAAGCCAGACTTTGCCCGGAAATCTGACCAATCTGCAGAAGATGCGTCTGATAGAAGAAGTGTTCGAGCAGGTTATTCGACCGGGTTTGCAGGCCGATGGCGGAGATGCAGAGCTGGTGGATATTGACGGTAATAAAGTTCAAGTTCGTCTGAAGGGGCGCTGCGCCGCTTGTCACGCCGCGGAACAGACGCTGAAATTGTGGGTTGAAGCCAAGTTGCATGAAATGGTGTCTCCCTCGTTGCTGGTTGAACAAATCAAGTAAGGCAAGTTTTGAACATGAGCAAGGATATCGTTTACGTTGACAACAATGCCACGACCTGCATAGATTCGGAAGTGCTTGCTGCTATGCAGCCGTTTCTGACGGAGTATTACGGCAATCCATCCAGTGTCTACCCTTTCAGCGGGCCGGCTGCCGCGGCAATGCGTCAGGCCCGGCAATCGATAGCCACCCTGCTGGGAGCCACTCCTGAAGAAATCATCTTCACCAGCTGCGGCAGCGAATCGGATAATACGGCCATTATGAGTGCGTTGCAGACGCAGGGCGGCAGGCGGAAAATTCTGACGACGGTTGTCGAACATCCGGCGATATTGAATCTTTGCCGGAGTTTGCAGAAGCGTGGCTATCATGTGGATTATCTGAGTGTGGACAGCCAGGGGCGCTTGAATCTCGATGAGGCTCGCAGTCTGATTGATGAGGAAACTGCGATTGTATCGGTGATGTTTGCCAACAATGAAATCGGCAATATCTATCCGGTGTATGAGCTTGCTGAGATGGCGCATGCCAAGGGGGCTCTTTTTCATACGGATGCCGTTCAGGCAGTCGGTAAAATTCCGCTTAATCTTGCTGCCACGCAGATTGATTTTTTGTCGTTGAGTGGTCACAAATTGCATGCGCCAAAGGGAGTTGGAGCTCTTTATAAAAAGCGCTTTGTTCCCTTTTTCTCCTGGTTGATTGGGGGTCATCAGGAGCATGGACTGCGAGCAGGTACAGAGAATGTGGCTGGTATTGCCGGTTTGGGTAAAGCTGCGGAATTGGCGCTTCGCTATATGGCCTCGGAAAATCAGCAGGTGAGTGTCTTGCGGGATCGTCTGGAAGCCGGCCTGCTGGCAAGCTGTCCTGATCCGAAAGTCAATGGGGATCCCGCTAGCCGCCTGCCCAATACAAGCAATATTTGTTTCAAATATGTCGAGGGCGAGGCGATCCTGCTTCGTCTCTATCTTGCCGCAAAAGTCTGTGCCTCCTCGGGTTCGGCATGCACGACCGGGTCGCTCGAACCATCGCACGTTCTGCGAGCCATGGGACTGGATTATCAGGCGCTGCATGGCTCCATCCGTTTCAGCTTCTCCCGCTTCAATACGCAAGAGGATGTCGATATCATTCTGCAGGTGCTGCCGAAGATCATCCGGGATTTGCGGGAATTGTCACCATTCGGAAGGGCAAAGGCCTGATTTTTTTAACAACGAAAAGACGCGAAAAGACTCGAATTTTTTTATGGTTGTTGCTTTGACGGATGGGATTGCCTGATTCCATTTGATAGATAGGAGTATCTTAGGGATGGAAAATGAACTTCTTCATTTGGTGGAGATGGTCAGCAGCCGTGCCGACGCAGCCCTGCTCGAAGAGCTGCTGGCTACTGCTGATTTTCCGTCATCCTCCTACAGCAATTTTGAAACTGGACTGGCTTCCACTTATGTGATTGCGAAAAATGCTGACGAAGCTGTGTTTTATCGGGATCAGATTCGTGCATTGCTGCCGGACTGGTCTGAACTTTTGAGCAGCCCTTTGCACAGCGTTGAGAGTGTTACGATGCGTCAGGAGGACTGGTCAGAAAGCTGGAAAAAGCATTTTCACACGTTTCGTGCTTCCGAACGTCTGGTTGTCAAGCCCAGTTGGGAAAAAGCTGACTTTCTGCCAGGTGATATTATTCTGGAGCTGGATCCCGGCATGTGCTTTGGAACCGGGTATCATGGCACCACCCGTGCTTGCCTGCAATTTCTGGATCTGCTGCAGAAGGAAATAGGTGCCGGCGCCTCCTTTCTCGATGCCGGCTGCGGTTCCGGTATTTTGTCGATTGCCGCAAAACTTCTTGGCTACAACCCTGTTTTCGCCTTTGACCATGATCCGCAGGCCGTCGATACCTCCAGGGAGAATTTGACCCGGGCAGGATTTTCGGATGTGACGCTGGCGGTGGCGGACGTCAAGGATTATGTTCCTCCGCAACGCTGTCGTGTCGTTGCAGCGAATATTCTGGCTGTGGTTTTGCTGCAGCACGCCGAACAAATACTCCGCTTTCCAGCAGCGGATTGTGGCTCGGCTTTCCTGATTCTTTCCGGTATTTTGAACGAACAATATGAAGAGGTGAGGCAACGCTTCACAGCACTGGGCTGCAAAGAAATGGATACTCGTACTTTGGAAGAATGGACCAGTGGTTGTTTCCGGGTTTCGTAATTCGTCAGTAAAGCTAGTAACGGAGGAATCCTTTTTGAACAACGAAAAGCACGAAACAACCCGAAAAAATTTCAGGGAAGCGGCGTTGACTGCTTTCCATGCGTCGTTCTTCCCATGAGATTTTTCGGGTTTCCTCTTCCAGTTAATCAGAAAAGCAAAGAGAGGGTCAAATGAATCAGAAAGTGATCATGTTCCAGGGCGATTCGATTACCGATGTAGGTCGTGGCCGCGATGTTGAGACGGACAAACGCCCGAATCTTCAACTGGGTGGCGGCTATCCTTCTCTGGTGGCGGCCAGGCTGTTGTGTGACCGTGCCGCAGAACCGCTTCAGTTTCACAACCGCGGGATCAGTGGCAACCGGGTGGTGGACTTGTATGCCCGCTGGAAACGAGACACGTTGAATTATAAGCCGGAGATCATCAGCATTCTGATTGGTGTTAATGATACCTGGCACGAGGCTGTCAAGGATAATCCCAATGGTGTCGAAGTGGATCGCTACGCTCAAATATTCCGACTTCTGCTGGAATGGACACGGAACGTGCTTCCGGGCGTCAAACTGGTGCTGATGGAACCCTTTGTACGGCCTTTTGGAGCAGTTCAGGAGAACTGGCTGGAGGAGCTGCGGCAGCGCCGGGAAATCGTCGCTGCCTTGAGCAAGGAATTTAATGCCGTATTCATTCCCTGTCAGAAAATACTTGATGACGCTTGTGCGATCATGCCGCAGGAATACTGGCTGGCAGACGGCGTCCATCCGACCCTTGCTGGTCATCAGCTGTTAGCTGACGCCTGGATCGAAGCCTGCAGGAAGCTCTTCTGAAGGAAGAAGCCCTGTCCAGTATCTGCCCCCCTTAAGGAATACGGGAATGGCCTTAGATTGTAATTCATATATCCTGCTGGATGCAGGCAACGGGCGCAAGCTTGAACAATTCGGAGCCTGCCTGGTAGATCGGCCCTGTGCTCAGGCCGTCTGGCGCCCGACTTTGCCGCCGTCACGCTGGCAGCAGGCGCAGGCCTTTTTTACCAGAGAACATGGAGCACGTTGGGAATTCCGGCAAAAAATGCCGGAAAACTGGATCTGTGAAATTCAGGGCATTCGCTTCCGCCTTCAGCCAACCGATTTTGGACACGTCGGAGTCTTCCCGGAACACGCCCTGGCCTGGCAAAAAATCCAGGAACTTAGCAGGACAGGGGAGGCTGAAAAACTCAGTGTTCTGAATCTGTTTGCTTATTCCGGTGGTGCGACTCTGGCACTGGCCAATGCGGGCTGTGAAGTCTGCCATTTGGACGCTTCCCGGAAAATGATTGATTGGGCCAGGCAGAATGCGGAATTAAATGCTTTATCGGAGGCTCCGATCCGCTGGATTGTCGATGACGTGCAGAAATTTCTCAAGCGGGAGATTCGCCGTGAGCGTCACTACGACGGCATCATCCTTGATCCGCCCAGTTTCGGGCGCGGCAGCAACCAGGAGCTTTTTCAGATCGACAGTCATATGCTTGATCTGCTTGAACTTTGCCGGCAGGTGCTTGCCGTTAAGCCGCGCTTCCTATTCTTGAGCTGTCACACGCCAGGCTATACTCCACTGGTTTTGACTCATCTGCTGACCCAGACTCTGCCTCGAGGCACCCTTTCTGCTGGCGAACTGGTACTGCCTGCCAATCCGGATACGCTGGCAGTTCCCAGCGGAACCTGGGCTCTCTGGCAACCGTAGCCAGGGTATCCACGACAAGTATCAGAAACCCTTATATTCGTACTGTAATGCCATTTTTATGCAAATATTGTTTCAGTTCGGGAATATCAATCGTATGGAAATGGAAGACGGAAGCCGCCAGCAGAATTTGTGCGCCGGCTTGAGCTGCTTCCAGAAAATGTTCCAGTTTTCCGGCACCGCCTGATGCAACGATTTTTGCTTTGCAGTTTTTGGCCATGGCGGCAATGACCGGCAGGTCGTATCCGGTACGTGCACCATCGCCTGCCTTGCTGGTAGGGAGGATGACCTTGATCCCGCACTCATCGACTTTTCTGGCCCATTCCACCGCGTCAAATCCGGTGGCGGTTCTGCCACCGTCGATATAGACTTCATAACCTGAGGGCATTTTTGCGTTGAGGTCCAGATCAATGGCGATGGTAACTGCATCCGGTCCGAACTCTTTGAGCAAAGCCGGAATCAGTTCCGGCTTGCGAAATGCTGCACTGCTGACGGATACTTTATTGGCTCCTGCTTTCAATACTGCTTTGGCAGAGGCCACATCTGAAATCCCGCCGCCGACCGTGAAGGGGATGCTGCAGACTTCGGAAACTTTGCGGACGACTTCCAGCATGGTGCCTCTGTTTTCGACGGTTGCAGTAATATCCAGCATTGCCAGTTCGTCGGCACCGGCTGCACAATATGCCTGGGCGCATTGCACCGGATCTCCTGCATCGGCAATATCCACAAAATGAACGCCCTTGACGACTCGCCCATTGCGCATGTCCAGACAGGGCATGATACGGATCAAATTGCTCATATTTTTCAACCTCTTTCTGAATTACGGACTTTGAAACAGCAAAAATAAAAAAATAATGGACACGGATCAATTTACAAGTGATAAACCGCAGATTTTTGGTTTCTGACGTCATGCCTCGTAATGCGTCAGTAACTGGGTGACAGTGATATTTTTTAACAACAAAAGACACAAAAAGACCCGAAAAAATTGCATGGGAAGTACGATGCATGCTAGCAGTCAACGCCGCTTCCATGCAATTTTTTCGGGTCGTTTCGTGCTTTTCGTTGTAATAAAAAAACCACTGCCATCCAACTTCGCTGTCCCGTTTATGACTGGTCATGGAGTTTCCATGACTTTTTATGATAGTGATTTTCGACCCTTGCAGTTGATTTTTTTTGCAATATTTTGAAGGCAGAATCCTGGGAAAATTCCGGGTTTGTGTTTTCACTATGCAGCAAAAGGAGGCAGCAATGCAACGTGTCAAAGGTTTGGCTTTCATCATGCAGTTCTGGATGATCCTGCGGGTTTGGGGAAGCGTTTACTATGTGAAGGAAACAGGAAATGATCAAGCGGATGCCCTGAGCTGGGAGACTGCAGCGGCTTCCGTGCAAAGTGCCCTCAATCGAGCCAGCCCCGGAGATCAGGTCTGGATCGCCTCCGGAGTCTATCATCCGACCGAGCGACGACAGGCTCCATCCGGAGAAAATCTGCTGATGAGTTCTTTTCTGCTGCGAGATGGAGTCAGCATCTTCGGGGGATTCTCCGGTACGGAGCAAAGTCCCGAGGAACGGCTCTTGCGGGATATGGATGGAAATGGCCTTCCTGAAGCGTGGGAATTCGTCGCTGCGACTATCCTGAGCGGAGTAGAGGGAAGGGCAGGCGCAGTGATTTATGGTGGATTGGAGCCGTTTTCAGAGCAG
The DNA here is from genome assembly GCA_028699735.1 of Lentisphaeria bacterium. Taxonomy (GTDB): domain Bacteria; phylum Verrucomicrobiota; class Lentisphaeria; order Oligosphaerales; family Oligosphaeraceae; genus JAQVUB01. Next base: position 10,347 of record JAQVUB010000046.1, read on the forward strand.
GTTCTGATTGACGGTGTCTCCATCTGCAACGGGCAGGCTTCCGGTGCCGGACGTGATGGGGAAGGTGGCGGGGTTTTTCTGCCGGGCAACTGCATTCTGCAACGCAGCCGTCTGTACGCCAATATTGCACGTCGTGGTGGTGGTGCGGCCGTTCTCGGGGCTTCCATTGTTCGACAGTGTTTATTTCAAAACAATGAATTATACACCGACGGATGGGCTGGAGAAGGAGCCGGGGTGTTTCTGGAAGGTGATGGAGCCAGCCTGGAAAATTGTCTGGTGATGAACAATGGTCTTGGAAGTCAGGGGGCATATCGAGGTGGCGGTGGGGTGGCAGTGGCTGGTGCAGGCAAAGTGGATTTCTGTACCATCACTGGCAATCATGGCATTGGTGCAGGCAGCGGGGTGCGTTATTCCGGCATCGATGGTCAGCTGAGAAACAGCGTCATTTGGGGAAATCAGGGTAACC
>JAQVUB010000047.1 GCA_028699735.1 Lentisphaeria bacterium
GGCAGTGGATCTGGAGCAGGATCCGGTACTGTTGTTCGGAAAACTTTTTGAGGGCGGCTACGAAACCCTGTTTGATCCCGGCAAACTCGCTGGACTAAAGGAGAAGATTTCCGGCAGTACTGGTGTGCATATTGTGTTTGGTGCGGGAGCTTGCGCGGATGAGTTGCGGGCAATCTGTGGCATCTGCGTCTATCTGGATGTCACTCCGAAGCAGTCTGTTCTGAGGATTAAACGGGGTGACTACCGGAATCTTGGTGACGCGGTGGCTCGTCCCTTCAAGGAAATGATGCGGCGTTGTTATTACTATGATTTTGAACTGGCCATGCATCTGCGGGCAAAACTCCTGAAACAGGACTTGATTGATTTCTACATTGCCAGCGATGATCCGTTGAATATGCAGATGCTCCCGAGAGAGGTGTTCAATGCGATATGCAATTCTCTGGTCAAATACCCTTTCCGCTGCAAACCGGTCTATCTTGAAGGCGTCTGGGGCGGATACTATATCAAAAAACTGCGCCATCTTCCCGAGGCAATGAAGAATTGCGCCTGGATTTTTGATCTGATTCCGCTGGAAGTAAGCCTGCTGATTGAGACCGGAAAAGCGATGGTCGAAATTCCCTTTTTCACCTTTGTGTGCAAGGAGGGTGAGGCTTTGATGGGGCGTCAGTGCGTCGACACTTTCAAGGGCTATTTCCCGATTCGTTTCAACTACGATGACACCTGGCACAGCAATGGCAACATGTCCATCCAGCTGCACCCCGGCAAAAAGTATAGCAAAGAGCAGTTCAATGAACATGGCCGCCAGGACGAAAGCTACTACATCATCACCACCGGACATGGAGCACGTACCTTCATCGGACTGCGCGAAGGCGAAGATGCCAAGGAATTCATCGCCGCAACCAAACGCTCCGAAAAGGATTATTCCCCAGTCGATTACGAAAAGTATGTGCATTTTGAGGAATCCAAACCCGGACGGCAATTTCTGCTGCCGGCGGGAACCATCCATTCCTCCGGACGCAATCAGCTTATTCTGGAGATTGGCAGTCTGACCGTCGGCTCCTATACCTTTAAAATGTACGACTATCTGCGTCCGGACCTGGATGGCATTCCGCGCCCGATTCATACGTATCACGGGGAACGCACGCTGGAAACGAGCCGGACCTCATCCTGGGTCAGGGACAATCTGGTTCAGAATCCCCGCAAGTTGCGTTCTGGCGAGGGCTGGGCGGAGTATATCGTTGGTGAACATGACCTGCTGTATTTCAGCCTGTACCGCTATGAATTTGAAAAGCGGATCGAGGGCAATACCGATGGCGTCTTCCATGTCCTGAATCTGGTGGATGGCGAACGCGTCGTGGTTTACTCGAAGGCCAATCCGGAATACCGCTTTGTGCAGAATTATCTGGACATGGTCGTAGTGCCGGCGGACATGGGCGAATACGTCATCGAAAATCTCGGCGACCAGCCGGTCTGCGTGCATAAAACCTGCCTCAAGAAAAACTTTGCCGAATTCGTCTGAATGAGTGCACTTGATTACAATGCAAAACCGGGTGCTGTTCTGGCGATTGATGCCGGCGGCACCAGCTTCAAGTCGGCCCTGATTGATGCTGACGGCGGCCTTGTGCCCGGATCGTTTTATCAGTGCCCGGTCTGTTCAGATGGAGCTCTGGAAGCGGTTCTGGCGACTTATGTGGAACTGATCCGGCATGCGTTATCTCGTGGAATGGTCATTGGTGGTATTGGCGTATCGACTCCAGGCCCCTTTGATTATCAGCGTGGTGTCAGCCTGATGAAGCACAAGTTCGCCTGCCTTTACGGGATCAGCCTGAAAGACAGCCTGGTAAAACTTCTGCCGGCGCTTGCCGGCATCCCGTTTTGCTTCCGGCATGACGCCAATTCCTTTCTGGCGGGTGAAATGTGGCAGGGGGCAGGGCAGGGCTGCACTCGGATTGGCGGCATCACCCTGGGTACCGGCATCGGAGTCTCCTTCTTTGCCGACGGCCAATTCTTCAACAACGAGCTGGGCAGTCCGGCAACAGAAGTCAGCCTCTGGAATAAACCATATCGCGATGGGATCGTCGAGGACTTTATCTCTGCACGAGCCCTGATCGCAGCATATCAAAAATATAATCCGCACTATGATTCGTCCGCTGGTGCCAAGGGCATTGCCGAGGCGGCCAAGTCCGGGGAGCAACAGGCCGTCCTCGTCTATGAGCAGCTTGGTACCGATCTAGGCAAAGTCCTGACACCCTGGTGCGACCACTTCAATCCCGAAAAAATCGTCTTTGGCGGCCAGATTGCCGCCAGCTTCGATTTGTTCGCCGTTGCTCTGCAGCAAAATCTGCAGACAATATCCTGTCAGCCCGAACTGCAAGCCGGCACCCTGGGAAGCAACTCAGCCCTCTTCGGCCTCGCCGCTGAAGGGAAGGGCGTCAGTTTCTCCAAAGGATCAGTCGGATCAACAGGAGAAAAATCGAACTGCCCTGTCTGAAAAATATCACGGTGAAATTTGCCAGGGGACGATAATTTTTCCTCTGGCAGCATAGATTGGTGCGACCCGCTTTTGCATTTCGACCACACAGCGGACTTTTTCTGGATATGGCATTTCACGCCAGGCCTTTCGACTTTTGCGCTTGGCATAGTAATCATCAGGCAAAGGTGCCACAGGAGTGTTCATGGTTTTGTCCATTGCTGCCATTTCTCCTTTAATCTATATCTGAACAGAATGTCATCCATTTTTTTTTCATTCAGTATTCCTGCGTCTCTGAATGCCAGAACCCGCAATCGATCCTTGGCGCGACCAGTTTGTAAAGAAATTGCAACAAGATGTTCTGCGCTGATGACTTTGGTTCTGGTACCTTCATAGTCGGTAATCTGTGCGGAATTGCACGCTTCTTCCAGTAACTCATTGTAAGCAGGAAGAAACTGCACGGGTGTTCCCTCAATATTAATGCACTCCTTTTCATGTTCATCCGGCAGATAACCTTTGCCTCTTAATGCACTGTAAATGGGTTGCAGTGGCAGCAAATCAAATTTATCGAGTGATATAATGAAAATGTCCAAATCGATCGTCATCACGGGTTCAAGATAAAAAGTAGCCCCCATTGCACCACCAATGGCATAGTCAGAAATGACTCCCCCTTCAATCAAATGATTTAAGACTTGCAGAGTTTTTTTCATGGTACTCAAAGTTACATTGGCGATGGATATTGACAAGCAGCTCTATAAAATATACCACATATTGCTTTCTGTTACTCTTGTTATACTCGATTAGCTTGAGAATCTGATTTTTTTGTCATGGGTCAAGGAAGACAGGTAACAGTGCTATTCAATTTTTAACAACGAAAAAACACAAAAGGACACGAAAATTTTTCATGGAAACAACCATGTATTGTAACAGTAAAAGACGCTTCCATGAAAATTTTTCGTGTCCTTTTGTGTTTTTTCGTTGTTAAGAAGAATTTCTCCGTTACTCCGTTTCATTGACCGTCTACAAAAAAAGTAAGGTTTTCAGGCAAATCGAGTATATATCAACTGATGTTGAAAATAAAACCCTTGGCGCTTCTGGCGGTTAGTTCCTCTGCATTGAAACGCTAAGGAACCAAGCCCTTTCGTGCCTGTCAAATCGTTCAAACATCATTGAATTTTACGATAAAACGGATTTTTGTTTAATCATGTTTGACAGATTCGGTTTCAGATTCGCAGGCCGCCGTCGATTTCCAGGATTTTGCCATTAACGAAATCATTGCCGATGATGAAGCAGACCGTATCGGCAATCTCCTGCATTTTGCCAAGGCGACGCAAGGGCACCTGAGCGGTGATTTTTTCCAGAATTTCCGGGCGTATGGCGGCGGTCATTTCGGTTTGCAGATAACCAGGGGCAATGGCGGCACAGCGGATATGGAAGCGTGCGAGCTCTTTGCTCCAGGTAACGGTCATGGCATCGACTCCGGCTTTGGCTGCCGAATAATTGGTCTGGCCATAGTTGCCGCTGCGTGACACGGAAGAGATATTGATGATGACGCCGCCGGAGGCTTCTGTCATTCGGGCGGCGGCAGCGCGTCCGCACAGGAAAACTCCGGTCAGATTGACTTGCAGCACCTGCTGAAAGTCATCCAATGACATGGTGCTGATGACGCCATTCTTGTTTTTGACCAGCAGTCCATCGCGGGTGATCCCGGCATTGTTAATCAGTACATCCACTGACGGCAGCCCGGCAAAAAAGTCTTGGACAGACTGTTCGGAGCTGACATCGCAGGCTGAACAGGTCAGCTGTCCAGACGCAGCGTGCTGTGCGAGTTCATGCAGGGAATCCAGGCCGAGATCGCAGGCATGAACGATCGCACCACGTGCGAGCAGTTCGAGAGCGATCTGGCGCCCAAGCCCGCGTCCGGCCCCAGTGATGACACAATGCTTATTGCGGATTTCCATATTTCCTCCGTACTGCTATCACCTTAAAAAAGAAAATTACTCCCTGAAAAACCTCAAGTATTTGGCTTAAAAGGCCTTTTGAAGATGCCGTCAATGTCCGATCCGACCGATCCGACCGATCTGTCGAAGAACTCATGAGCCAGGCTGCGAATTCTCGTGCAGGCACATCTGTCGCAGCAACAACCCTTAAAAACTTTTCGTGTCTTTTCGTGTTTTTTCGTTGTTAAAAACGAGATAGGTCAGTAGGAGTAGAAACCGCAGCCGCTTTTGCGTCCGAGTTTTCCGGCAGCGACGCGGTTGGTCAGTGCTGCGGAAGGGAGGTAATTGGGATTATCGAGGCTGCTGGCGAGTTTTTGCAGGATATCGCAGCAGATATCGAGTCCGATCAGGTCGGCTACCTGCAATGGTCCGGCGGGATGCAGGGTACCCAGGCGCATGGCTGTATCGATATCGGCGGGGCTGGCGACACCGCTGTCAACCAGTCGTGCGGCTTCATTGATCAATGGCAGCAGCAGGCGGTTGACGATGAAGCCCGGAGAGTCCTTGACCGTTACGGGCTGCTTGCCGCAGCGCTGCAGAAGATCATTGACTTCCTGCAGCCGTTCGGCCTGGAATGCTGCTGTGGTAATGACCTCAACCAGAGCCAGCCGGGTTGGCGGATTGAAAAAATGCAGGCCGAGAAAGCGTTCCGGGCGGGCCAGAGTGCCGGACAGGTCGGTGACGCTCAACGAACTGGTATTGGAGCCAATCAGGGTATCGGCTCTGACGATTTCCTCCAGCTGCCGGTAAAGCGCAGTTTTGGCGGCGCAGTCCTCAAATATTGCTTCAATGACTAGATCCGCATCCGCAAATTCGGCGAGACTGGCGGCGGGATGCAGGCGGGTCAGACTTTCTGCTGCGGCCTCAGCGCTTATTGTGCCTTTCTCGACGCTTTTGTCCAACCGTTTGCGGATGGCATCGACCCCGCGTCTGGTGAGTTCCTCCGTACGGTCCCAAAGGCGGGTGGTAAGACCTTTTTCAGCGAACATCTGGGCAATTCCGCTGCCCATTGTGCCTGCTCCAACTACTCCGATGACTTCAATACTCATAAAAATCTCCCTAAAAGCATGCTTCCAAATTTTCGCCTGCGATTTCATCCGTCAAAGCAACAACCTATAAAAAGTTTTCGTGTTTTTTCGTGTCTTTTCGTTGTTAAAAATCAGATATTCTCGACGAGGACAGCGATTCCCATGCCTCCGCCGACGCAAAGGGATGCGACGCCAAGGGCGGCTCCCTGTCGTTTCATCTGATGGATGAGGGTAACGATGATGCGTGCTCCGCTGGCGCCGATGGGGTGACCGAGTGCGATTGCTCCGCCATTGACATTGACCTTGCCGGCGTCCAGACCCAAGTCTGCCAGCACGGCGAGCGATTGTACGGCAAAGGCCTCGTTGAGTTCCCAGAGATCAATGTCGGCCGTTTGCAGTTTCTGGCGTTGCAGCAGGATTTTGACTGCATTCACCGGTCCAATGCCCATCATTTCGGGAGAACAGCCGCTCCACACGGCATCCCGCAGGATGACGCTGCCGGAGCTGTCGGCAACCCGTGAACGTTCTGCCAGCACCAGGGCGGCGGCGCCATCGTTGATGCCGGAAGCATTGCCGGCAGTGACCGTGCCATCCGCTTTGAAGGCCGGACGCAGCCGCGCGAGCACTTCGACCGTCGTGTCCGGGCGCGGATGTTCATCCTGCTCGACGAGAATTTCGCTTTTGCGTTGGCGCACCGTGACCGGTACGATTTCCTCAGCAAAAATTCCCTTTGCGGTGGCCGCCGCGCAACGGCGCTGGCTTTCCGCGGCAAAGGTATCCTGTGTTTCGCGGCTGATTTTATAATGCGCCGCGATATTTTCGGCAGTGGTTCCCATATGCAGCTGGCTGAAGGCATCCGTCAGGCCGTCGCTTTCTGTGCTGTCAATAGCAGCGGTGCGTCCATATCCGGCTCCCTGGCGCATTGATGGCAGCAGATACGGTGCTCCGCTCATGCTTTCGGTGCCGCCGGCCAGTACGATTGATGCTTCCTCGAGGCGAATGGCCCGCAAGCCCTGCAGTACCGAAAACATCCCTGAGCCGCAGACCTGGTTGACAGTCGCGGCGGGTTTGGCGACCGGGATGCCGCAGCCAATGGCAATCTGCCTGGCGGGATTCTGGCCGAGGCCGGCCTGCAAAACATTGCCGAACAGAGTCTCATCCACCAAATCCGGAGAAAACCCGGAGCGCTGCAAAGCAGCCGATGCCGCGATCTGGCCGAGTTTGACTGCGGAGGTAGTGGAGAGTTTGCCATTAAGGCTGCCGATCGGAGTCCGGACGGAAGCGCAAATTAGTGCCTGTTTCATTGTCTTTCCCTTGCTTTAATCAGATAAACATGAATTCCGGGTAATGCGTCAGTTTTTGGATGACAGTGGTAATTTTTTAAACAACGAAATACACAAAAGGATACGAAAAAAATTCATGGGATATACGACGCATGCTCGCATTCAAAGCAGCTTCCATGAATTTTTTTCGTGTCCTTTTGTGTATTTCGTTGTTCAAAAAGAATTCCTCCGTTACCCGGCTTCACTGACGTATAACCATTCCGGCATGGTTTTCAGATCGGGACTGATTGCCGGCGTGAAGGCCATGTGGTCAAGAATATCGCGCTGCAAATCGATACCGGGGGCGATTTCGGTCAGTTCGAAGCCGCTGTCGGTCAGCCGGAAGACGGCTCGCTCGGTGATAAAAAGCACAGGCTGTTTTTTGCGGCGTGCAAAGTCTCCGCTGAAAGTGATGTGTTCCACTGCCTGGACAAATTTGTCGAAGCGTCCCTCGGTCAGAATACGCAGGTTCCCGTCTTTGAACTCCATTTCCAGTCCGCCGGCGGTGAAGGTTCCGGTGAAGACCACCTTGGCGGCATTCTGGGTGATGTTCATAAAGCCGCCGATGCCGGCGATGCGTCCGGAGAATTTGCTGACATTGACATTGCCGTGAGCGTCGGCTTCGGCCAGTCCGAGGAATGCGACATCGAGTCCACCGCCGTCATAGAAATCGAACATATAGGGCTGATCAATGACCGCCTGCGGGAAAGTGGACGCTCCAAAGCTGAGTCCGGAAGCGGGGATGCCGCCGATCGGTCCTGCTTCAACGGTGAAAGTCATATCTCCGAGGCGGCCTTCCTCATAGGCGGCCAGGGCAATCCCCTCAGGCAGGCCGATGCCGAGATTGACTACGGCACCTGAGGCGATTTCTGCGAGCGCCCTCCGTGCGATATAACGTCGTGGTCCTGCTTCGAGGTGTGGCAGTGCCAGAGTTGTGACATCGCCTTGCCGGATATAGTTTGGATTGAAGCGTTCGGCAAAGGTCTGCAGATGTTCACCCGCCGGAGCAACCACCACCGCATCCACAAATATGCCGGGAATCTGAATACTCTTCGGGTCACGGCTGAAGTCTTCCGCAAGGCGCTCTACCTGCACAATAACCTTGCCGCCGCAATTCTTCACCGCAATGGCAATCGACAGCGCTTCCGCGGAAATGACTTCATTCTCGAAGGAAATATTGCCGAAGCTGTCGCTGGATGTGCCGCTCAACAGTCCGATATCCAGCTTGAATGCCTTGTAAAACAACCATTCGCGACCGGCAAGTTGCACAAGCTCCACCAGATCCTCGACGCTGCGCTCATTTAATTTGCCGCCACCATGACGTGGATCAACAAACGTATGCAGTCCGACATGCGTCAGACGACCGGGAGTCCCGGAGGCAATCTCACGGAACAGTTGACTGATCACACCCTGGGGAAAATTGTAGGCCTCGATGCGGTTCTCCAACGCCATGCGCCCCATCGCCGGAGCCAGATTCCAGTGCCCGCCAATTACCCGCTTCAGCATACCCTCATGGCCAAAGTGATTGAGACCACGGCTCTTGCCATCCCCCTGACCGGCAGCATAAACCAGTGTCAAACCCGACGGAGAACCCTCCTCCAGAAAACGCTTCTCCAACTCCGCTGTCAATAATTCCGGATGCGTGCAGCCGACAAAACCCCCGGTGGCCAGCGAAGCCCCGTCCGGTATCATCGCCACCGCTTCCGAAGCGGTCATAATCTTCACTTTGCGCATGCCAATCCCCCCATCTGATACTATTTTTTAACCACGAAAGGCACGAAAAAACACGAAAAAGATCCGACCGATCTGTCTGATCCGTCGGATCTTTCATAGCAGCTATCATGCCAAAGGAAATGCCGGGGAAATGAACAAGAACAGAATTCTGTTTACAAGCAATATCGGAATAAAGTGTCCGGAAATAAGGACATTAATTTTGGGTGCTTGTGAGATATGTCTTGTAATCAGTACAAAATATTTCTTATTTACTTGATACTGTCCTGCTTTTCGGACAGATTGAGTTTTGTCATCCGTTCATAGAGATTGGATCGGCTGATATGCAGAAGTTTAGCCGCTTTGGCCTTTTTGCCTTTGCTGAACTTCAGTGCATATTGGATGGCTGCTTTTTCGCAATTTTGCATTTGCTGTTGCAGGGATTTCGGGGGTTGTTCTGCGGGGGCGAATCCGCCGATATAGTCCGGGAGGTGTTGCAATTCGATGTTGCGTGCGTTATCCATCAGGGTGATGGCCCGTTCGAGGGTATTTTCGAGTTCGCGGACGTTTCCGGGCCAGTCGTAGCGGAGCAGGGCCTGCATGGCGTCCGGGGTTACGGAGTCGACGTAACGTCCCATTTTATCGCAGAGTTTTTCCAGCAGTTGGGTGATGAGCGGTTCGATATCTTCCGGGCGTTCCCGGAGGGTTGGAATGGTAATTCCGAAGACATTGAGGCGGTAGAAGAGGTCATTGCGGAAGCTTCCGTCGGCAGTCAGTTCTTCGAGGTTGCGGTTGGTGGCCGCGATGATGCGGACATCGACGGCGACCGGGTAGGGGGCTCCAACCTTTTCGATTTCCTTTTCCTGCAGGACGCGCAGCAGTTTGGCCTGCATGGCCAGCGGCATATCGCCGACTTCATCAAGGAAGATCGTGCCGCCATGGGCGACTTCGAATTTGCCGGGTTTGCCGCCTTTTGCGGCACCGGTGAAGGCGCCGGCCTGGTATCCAAAGAGCTCCGATTCCATCAGTTCCCGTGGAATGGCCGCGCAGTTGACTTTGACAAAGGGCTTCATCGCCCGGGCGCTGGCCTGATGGATTGCGTGAGCGAAAAGTTCTTTGCCGGTACCACTTTCGCCCTGAAGCAGGATATTGGCGTCGGTCAGGGCTGCTTTTTCGGCCAGGGATTTGGCCAGCAGCAGTTTGTCGCTGCTACCAGTGATATGGTGGAAGGAGTATTTGGCCTGACCGGGACCGCGGCTGCTGCTGCGGAAGTGTTCCAGCTGGTATTGCAGATTGGTCAGACGCTCATGCAGCACATTGAGTTCGTGAATATTCCGGAACATGACTTTGCCGACTGCGCCGACCACACGACCATCCTGATGCAATGGATAACGCGAAGCGACCATGTAGGCCCCCTTGATCAGCTGCAGTTGCGCGGTTTCGGCTTTGCCGCTTTCCAGCACCTGCGGCAATCGCGTGTTTTCAATGACTTCGCTGACGTGCTTTCCGATCGCATCGGCGGCTTTAATGCCGAGAAAATCCGCGTAGGCCCGGCTGATCAGCGTGATCATTCCCTTTGCATCGACGACGACAATGCCGTCGCAGGCCAGTTCCAGCAGCTTGTCAACCATAAAATCGGCTTGGACATCAGATTTACCGGACATTGCGGGAACTCCTATTTGGAACATAAAAACTCAGCCGGATTGCCGGCAGGAAAGAAACAAGTAATGCATAAGTGAACTTGGATAACAGAGATATTCTTTTTGAACAACGAAAAGCACGAAACGCCCCGAAAAAATTTCATGGGAAGCGGCTTTAACTGCGGGAATGCGTTGTTCATCCCATGAAATTTTTTCGGGTCCTTAGTGTCTTTCGTTGTAAAAAAAATACCACAGCCCCCCAGCTTTGCTGACGCATTACTGCTCAAGGAAGGAGTTCGGGCAGATTCATCGGGGATTATGTCGATATTGCAGGGGGGTGCATCCGTAGGTTTTTTTAAACAGTCGGAAGAAGTAGCTTGGGCTTTCGATGCCGCAGTCATTTGCCAGAGAATAGACATCGCAAGTTCCCATACCCAGACGTGCTGCGGCATGTTCCATACGGATGCGGTTGAGCACATCCCTCGGGGTGGTATTGGCGTATTTTTTCAGAATGCGACTGACATATTCCAAGGTATAGCCGCTGAGTTTCTGCATTGCGCGCGGTCCCATCTTCAGCCATTGTGGTTCATCCAGCCGTGCGATGGTTTGCTGGAGCCATTCCGGGCAGTCATGATA
>JAQVUB010000501.1 GCA_028699735.1 Lentisphaeria bacterium
CTGGGTCGTATGGCGATACGTGCGGTGGAGTTGTCTGGTGTCAAGCGTAGGGTTTATGGGGTTTCGCGTTTTAGTGAAGTGGGAACGAAGGAGAAGTTGTTGTCGTTTGGGGTTGAGGCGATCGCCTGTGATTTACTGGATCGTGATGCAGTGAGTCGTTTGCCGCGGGTGAAGAATGTGATTTTCATGGCCGGGCGCAAATTTGGCACCAGTGGTGGTGGGGAGGCGCTGACCTGGGCAATGAATACGGCGGTTCCGGCGAATGTGGCGGAGTATTTTCGGGGGAGCCGGATCGTCGTGTTTTCGACGGGCTGTGTTTATCCGCTGGCGACGGCTGCCTCGGGTGGCTGCACGGAAGCTACTCGTCCGGAACCACTGGGTGAATATGCGCAGTCATGCCTTGGGCGGGAGCGGATTTTTGAGTATTATGCATCGAGATACGGTACGGAGGTCTTGCTTTTTCGTTTGAATTATGCGATTGATCTGCGCTATGGGGTGCTTTTTGATATTGCTTCCGCCATTCGTGACGGACGTCCGGTCAGCCATTCAGTGGGCAGTTTCAATGCCATCTGGCAGGGAGACGTCAATGACTGGGCACTGCGCAGTCTGGAATACTGCAGCCATCCGGCAGCGGTGCTCAATGTCACCGGGCCGGAAATGACTTCGGTTGAATATGCTGCGGAGCAGATGGGAAAAATCATGGGCAGGCCGGTAAGTTACAGTCAGCCGTTTGCTGGTGAAGCTGGCTATCTCAGCAATGCCGCAAAGGCCTTTGGACTGTTTGGCTATCCTCGCGTCAGCATGGGAGAACTGATACAGCTGCAGGCAGAATGGCTGCTGCAGGGCGGACGTACCCTGAACAAGGCTACCCATTTTGAAGTCAATAACGGAAAATTCTGATTTTTTTTTCGTGCCATTTCGTGAATTTCGTTGTTAAAAAAATCTGTTACTGACGGATGAGCAGAAGAGGAGACAAATTGATATGCATTACACTCAAATTCCAGCGCATCTGCTGGCGCTTTTACGGCAGTGGACAGTCATTCCGGCGATGCCTCTGGCGTTGAATGCGAAGCGTGAATTTCAGGCGGGGCGTCAGCGTGCACTGGCGCGCTACTATATGGATGCCGGGGCAGGCGGCATTGCCGTTGGCGTGCATTCGACACAGTTTGAGATACGCGATCCGGCCATCAACCTGTTTGAAAAGGTGCTGGGAACGGTTGCAGAGGCGATAGATGACTGGTCGCAACGGAGCGAAAAACGGATATTAAAAGTTGCGGGCATTTGTGGTCGTACGGATCAGGCTCTGCGGGAGGCGGACTTTGTTCTCCGGCATGGTTACCATGCGGGGCTTCTCAGCCTGTCGGCATATCGGGCGGACAGTGAGGATTCGATGCTGGATCACTGCCGCAGGGTTTCAGAGCGCATTCCCTTGATTGGATTTTATCTGCAGCCGGCAGTGGGTGGACGGGTTCTGCCGTATTCCTTCTGGAGGAAATTTGCTGAAATTGACAATCTGATTGCCATCAAGATGGCTCCATTCAACCGGTATCAGACTCTGGATGTCGTGCGAGCGGTCTGTGAAGCAGGCCGTGACAAGGAAGTCACGCTTTATACCGGGAATGATGACAATATCGTCGTGGATCTGCTTACCGAGTATTGTCTGCAGACCCTTGAGGGTGAAAAACGCGTCCGTATCAAAGGCGGCCTGCTGGGACATTGGTGTGTTTGGACACGCAGCGCAGTCAAGCTTCTCCAGCAACTCCACGAAATTTCCGGGCAGCAAGCAGTTCCGGCTGAAATATTGTCGATGGCTGTACAGGTAACCGACTGCAATGCCGCTTTTTTCGATGCGGCAAACCAGTTCAGCGGTTGCATTCCTGGTATTCATGAAGTGTTGCGCAGGCAGGGCTTGCTCGAGGGAACCTGGTGCCTGAATCCCCGGGAAGTGCTTTCTTCCGGGCAGCTTGAAGAGATTGACCGTGTGTACCGTTCTTATCCGCAGTTCAATGACGATGCTTTTGTTGCAGACAATCTCGAGCGCTGGTTGCAGGATTAAGGGGAGGGCTCGTATGCAGGAACGTGCCCGGAAGACCCGGGAAAAAATTCTAGCCACGGCGATCCGTCTGTTTGCCAGGGATGGCTTTGAAGGTACCCGGATTGACGATCTGGCTACGAGCGCCCAAGTCAACCGGCAGCGCATTTATGCCTATTTTGGCAATAAGGAGAAGCTCTTTGAAGCGGCTATGCTCGAAGTCTTTGGCAGAGCCAATGCCGAGGATGAAAAACTGATCAGGCTCAGCAAAACGGATTTGCCTGAGTTGACTGCTATTCTGCTGCGTCATTATCTGAATGTGCATCGCCATCATCCTGCATTACACCGCATGGTCGGGTGGGCCAATCTGCAGCTGAAAAAAGCCCCTCTCTGGATGAAGGATATCAAAGAAAAAAGCTTTGCGCATCTGCGGGAGCTCTACCGGGTGGGCCAAAAGCAGGGAATTTTCTCGGAGCGGGTCACCTTCGATGTCTATATCTTCACATTGCTTGCGGTGACCTATTTTCATGCCTCCAACCGCATCACTGCTGCACAAACTATCTCCCCAGAGCTTTTTACCGGAGAAGGCGGAAAAAGTCTCGTCGAACAGATGAGCATCCTCTTTTCTTAACCACGAAAAAACACAAAAAGAC
>JAQVUB010000048.1 GCA_028699735.1 Lentisphaeria bacterium
GGGTTGGACGGGTCGGTTGGGTCGGACGGGTCGGACGGGTTAGGCAGGTCGTATCGGTCGTATCGGTCGGATCATTTGGTGTTCGCGGGAGGTATTCGCATAGCCGGTTATATTATCGGAAGGCCGTGGGGGGAGTTTCGTCCGATGTTTTCAAGGGAATCCGCTGATGAATGACAATACTTATGTCATGCAAGCAATCTTTTCCGAGATTATCCGCAATGGCAGCGCTACTCGCAGTCAGCTGAGCCGGGATTACGATTTACGTCCGGCGACTCTGGTGGCGGCAGTGGAACGCCTGAAACGGAAGGGCATTCTATGGGAGCCAGACCGGCAGGGGCGGCATACCGGGCGAAAGGCCTCGGAACTGACCTTGAATCCGAAAGCGGGCAGTTTCATTGGTCTGGAGCTGACTCCGAGCCGGATTTATGGGGTTCAGATCAATGCTGCGGGTGTCGAAGAAAGGCGTCAGTCTGTTGCGGTACAGCCGGAGTCATCGAGCAAAAAGATTTGCTCGCTGCTGGTGAGTTTATTTCAGCATTTGCGCATATCCAGTGGTGCGGGCATGGTCGGCTTTGCTGATCCCGGTGCCATCGATATGAAAACCGGGCAGGCTTTGCAGACGGTGAATCTGCCGGCCTGGGAAAAAGTGCAGGTTTTTGAGTTTTTTCGTGAAAATACTGGTGACCGGACTCCGCTGATTGCTCCTGAGACTCTGATTCGCACCTATGGGGAATATTTGGATTGTACGCCGGATTTTCCGGACACCTTGTTTCATGCCCGTTTCAGTGAAGGGATCGGTGGCGGTTTTATCAGCAGGGGGGAATTACTGGTTGGCAATCATTGTTCCAGCATGGAACTGGGGCATATGGTGTTGTCACCGGGCGGGCGTCGCTGCCGTTGCGGTAACCGGGGTTGTCTTGAAGCGGTGGCTGGTGCGGCGGCGTTGCGTCAGATGATGCAGGAGCTGGTTGTCAGCGGGGTTTCGACGCGGATGGACATGAGTCAATTCACGCTGGCGGAGTTTGTCCGCATGGCCAATGACAACGACCGTGCGGCGCAAGTTCTTGCGCAGGAAACCTGTGAACGCATTGCACCGGTTCTGGCGATGGTGACAACCCTGCTTAACCCGCAGATGATTGTCCTGTCCGGGGAACTGGCCGGTCTGGGCAGCATGCTGCTGGATGCGGTTAAACGCGCCATTGCCCTGCGCTGTCTCAATAACCCGGCAGAGGCCATCCAGATCAAAATTTCTGCCCTTGATGAATATTGCGGGGCGAGGTCGGCAGCTTTGCTGCGCAGAAATCTCTTTTTGGAAAAAACGTTGCAGCTTTGTCCGCGTTTTCTGGCTCCGTTGTCAGCGGGTCTGGGCTGAGAAAGCGAACTGCACGTCAGAAGCTTTTCGTGGTTAAAAAAAAACTGTTATTTTTGTTTATAGGCCCATTCGATGAGTCTCTTGGCGATTTCATCTCGGGTTTTATCTCCGCCTCGTCCGGAGACCCCCATAACGATGGCGATCAACCGTTTTTGTTCTCTTTCGCAGGTGACGACGATGCAGAATCCCGCCTTGTTGGTCATGCCGGTTTTCATACCGTTGACCCCCGGGCAGGTTTTCAGCAGGGCATTGGTCGTATCCAGCTGGAACGGTTTTTTGGTATTTTCGCGGATGAATTCCTGTCGTGTTGCAGTCCATTTCATAACTTCGGGGTATTGCCAGAGGCATTCAGCGAGGTAGGCTAGTTCGAGAACAGAGCCCTGATTTTCCTTGCTGGTTTTTGTATCAGGCAGTCCATGGGCATTATAGAAGACAAAGTTTTGACAGCCCAGTTGTCGTGCTCTGGTATTCATTTGCTTGACAAAACTGTCATGGCTGCCGCCACCGAGGAATTCGGCGAGCAGGAATGCGCAGTCGTTGGCGCTGCGGATCAGAGCGCACTTGAGCAATTCATCAACGGTGAAGGTTTCACGGGGATCAAGCCATACTTGGCGAACCCCGATTTTTGTCGCTGCTTTGGTGACTTTGACTGTGCTCTCGAGGGTGATCCCTTTGTTCCCCTGGTAAATTTCCTCCATCAGCAGAAGCACAGTCATCATTTTAGTCAGCGAGGCCAGCGGATATTGCTGTGTGACATTTTTTCCCCAGAGCATGGTTTTCTGATCCGGGTCAATGATTGCAGCTGCGTTGCAATTGCTGATCATACGGTTCAGTTCCGCGGGCAGGGTGGCATTTTGCTGCAGATAATAATCGGGTGAAAAGGGTGGCAGTGTCTGTTTTCCAGGCCGGCTTTGCTCTGGCGGCAAGAGGTCGCCGCCGGGATTCGCAGACTCCGCTGTTTCTGTGAGCGTTTCCGGCTCCGGTTTTTTTTTGCCGGATTGGTTGAGAGAATCACCCATGAAGAAGAGTGATACAATGGCAAGGTGAATGGCGATGATCATGCCATAGAGCAAATACTTCCACATTGTTAGACCCCTGTTGAAAGCAACTTGAAAAGGATTCAGGCGGAGGCGGGCGGAGTTTTTTGGCGTCTGTGTGGACGCCGCCGCCCGGGGCGTTTTCTGCTGTCTGCCGCAGCATCATCCGCTTGTTTGCTGTTGCTGTCGATCAGCATTGGGTAGACTGCCTGTGGCAGATCGTCAAGAATGTCTGCATCCCAGTGATAGGTTTCGATCAGCATTTCCAGCAATTTGCGGGCATGGCGGTATTCCTGGTGTTGAAAAGCCCGTGGAGAGACTGGTTTGGCCAGCAGACGCGGTACCAGATAACAGATATCACGAATACGCATGGCAAAAAATTTGGGCAGTGCGTATTCTTCGAAGACGAGACGGATGACTTTTCCGGCAAGCTCGTCGGTATTTTCGTCACGTTTCCAGAATGCGGTCATATTCCGTGGATTGAGTGCGCTCATCAGGAAAGGGAGGCAGGCAGTAGCCAGAGCCATGGCTTTGGAAAGATGAATGTGGCCGGCTTCGAGTTCCCTTCCGCGTAAAATCATCAGCTGGCGTGCCAGGAGTCCTTCGGCCTCATCCCAGGACTGGTTAAACACTGGCCAGAGCAGCGAAAGAATGTCATGCTTGTGCAGAGCGGCCAGGATCGCCTCCGATTTGCTCGAACTGAGAATTTTCAGCAGTTCCTCGAAGAGTCTGGAGCGTGAGGCAAGAATGAGTTTAGGCCTTTTTTCCTTGAGCGCTTTCGCCAGATCACGTGCTAGAGTGAACTGATACTGTCCGCAGAGTTTGAGTGCGCGGATCATACGAACCGGATCCTCATCGAAGCGTTCTGCGGGGTCGCCCAAGGCGCGTACGACACGTTTTTTCAGGTCTTTGAGTCCGCCGGCGAAATCGATGATGCCGCGTTTTCCGCAGACGTCATAGTAGAGGCTGTTGACTGTGAAGTCCCGTCTGGCGGCGTCTTCTTCGAGGGTGCCGAATTCGTTGTCACTCCAGATCATGGTGCCATCATCGCTCTGTCGTCCGCGCCGTTCCTGTTCATCAGGTCTTCTGCGGAAAGTACTCACTTCGTAGATTTCCTGGTTCATGATGACGTGAGCGAGGCGGAAGCGCCGCCCGATGATGCGGCATTGCCGGCGTCCAAAGACGGAGCGTACTTCTTCGGGTGAAGCGGAGGTGGCGATATCATAATCTTTGGGCTGTACACCGAGAAGGAGATCCCGGACAGCGCCGCCGACCAGGTACGCTTCATGACCGTTGTTGACCAGTCTGCGGACGATTTCACAGGGTTCCGCTTTGAGATTTTCGAGTTGGGGCATGGTTTACCCTCCAAAGGGCAGGCATAATTGTTCTGGCGCTGGTGCCAGGCAGCGTGCAACTGGTGCGAAGGATCGGCGGTGTTCGGGGCATGGGCCAAATTTTTTCAGGGCTTCCAGGTGTTCTCTGGTACCATAGCCTTTGTTCCGGCAGAATCCGTAGGCTGGATAAATGCGATCCAGTTTGAGCATGAGCTGATCGCGCCAAGTTTTGGCAAGAATACTGGCTGCGGCGATGCTGGCGGAAAGGGAGTCCCCTTTGACCAGAAATTGAGCCGGAACCGGAAAGTTGCGCACTTTTAAACCGTCTACCAGTGCAAAAGCAGGCAGAGGATGCAGGTTCAGGATACATTCCCGCATCGCTTCATGAGTTGCTTCCAGAATATTGATTTGGTCAATGCGTGCTGCGGAGCGTTCCGCCAGAACGAAATGAAGACCGGGGGTGTTGCGCATGGCAACAGCAAGAGATTCGCGTTGTTTAGCAGTCAGGGTTTTGGAGTCCGCCACCGGCAGTGAAAATGAATTTTCCGGTGGAAGAATAAGGGCTGCTGCCACGACAGGGCCGGCCAGCGGGCCTCGTCCGGCCTCATCGACTCCAGCGATACCGGAGCCATTAAGCGTCAGGCCGACCTGACGTTCAAAGCGAAACATATCGATGTCGGGACGTTTTCGAGACATATTGGAAAAAGCAAAGTCACGTAATACGCGAGGCTGGGTGAAAGATGTTTTTTTACAACGAAAAAGCACGAAACGACCCGAAAAAATTTTATGGGAAGCGACTTTGACTGCGAGAAAGCGTTGTCCATCCCATGAAATTTTTTCGGGTCGTTAGTGTCTTTCGTTGTTAAATAAAGCCACTGTCGCCCAGCTTCACTCTTGACTACAGAGCCACCTTGGGGCAGTTCTGCTTAGATCAACCGTTTGGCTTTGACTTTCGCAGCTTTACCGACTTGCTTGCGCAAGTAGTAGAGTTTGGCTCTGCGGACACTGCCTTCGCGGGTGACTTTGAAGCCTGCAATACGCGGAGAATGCAGGGGGATGACACGTTCGACACCCTGGCCGGAAACGACACGGCGAAGGGTTACCGTCTGGGCGATTCCGCTGCCATTTTTGGCGATGATCGTACCAGTGAACGCCTGAATACGTTCCTTATCGCCTTCGATGATTTTGACGTCTACCTGAACCGTGTCGCCGACATTGAGGGCGGGCAGGTCTTCCTTCATATTCTCCAGGCGGATTTTCTCA
Source organism: Lentisphaeria bacterium (assembly GCA_028699735.1). Lineage (GTDB taxonomy): Bacteria > Verrucomicrobiota > Lentisphaeria > Oligosphaerales > Oligosphaeraceae > JAQVUB01. The sequence continues at coordinate 5,007 of JAQVUB010000048.1, forward strand.
ATTGTGTTCATCTTTTTCTCCATTCTCACGATGTTCAAACTGTTTATGCAATAAATCAGGACGTCTTGCAACCGTACGGATCAGGCGTTGTTCCTCACGCCATGCGGCGATTTTCTGGTGGTTTCCGCTGAGCAGTATTTCTGGGACTTTCAGACCCTGGAAATCGACGGGGCGGGTGTATTGAGGATATTCGAGCAGGGGGGCTTTTCCGAAAGACTCCTCCTGTGGGGATTCCGGGCTTCCGAGGACGCCTGGGAGTAGGCGGATGACTGCGTCTGCAACGACGACTGCAGCGATGGCGCCATTGGTGAGGACATAATCACCGAGGGAGATTTCCTCTTGCATCAAGCATTGTCTGGCACGTTCATCGACACCTTCGTAATGCCCGCAGACGAGGATGAGGTGTTTTTTTTGAGCCAGCCGGGCTGCGGTTTGTTGTTTGAATGGTTGTCCCTGCGGGGTCATCAGGACGACATGAGTGTCATCGGTGAGCAGGCTGTTGATGCATTCAAACAGGGGTTCCGGCCGTAGTACCATGCCGGCTCCGCCACCGTAAGGTGTGTCATCCACCGTGCGTCTTGCATCATGGGTGAAATCACGCAAATCCGTCAGGTTGATTTCCACCAGGCCATTTTTCCAAGCCCTGCCAATGATCGATTCACTGAGGGCACCTGCGCAGATGGCCGGGAACAGGCTGACGATGTCAAGCCGCATGGTGTTAAACCCCGTTGTCAATCCAACACGTCAACGGTAACGCGCAAACCAGTTCGTCCGGCGGCTCCGCTGACCAGGGCACGGATAGCAGAAATGGTTTTGCCGCTTTTCCCAATGATTTTACCAATGTCTTTTTTGATGCAACGGATCTGAATCACGTTGATGCGGTTTTTTTCAACCGTCTGCAGCGTGACCTGGTCGGGTTCATCAACGAGAGCCTGAACAACATAAAGAACAAAAGCCTCAAGGCCGGCCAGTGAAACAGGAGAGTCATCCCCTTTGTCCTGATCGGCAAAATCGGCAGCATTCAATTTTGGCTGAGGGACTTTTTTGTCGGTTGCAACGCTGATAGGTGCAGTCCCTTCGGCGATATTTTCAGCTGCTCCGCCAAAAATCTTTTTAAAAAATGAGATACCCATGATCGACTATATCCAGTTCTTATTCAGCTGATTCAGTTGCGGCGGCTGCCGGTGCGGCTGCCTGCGGTGCGCTCATCGGTTTGCCGGTGCGTGCGCGATTGATGATGGCAGTAACGGTTTCGCTGGGCTGTGCGCCGCGGGGAATCCAGTAGTCTACACGGGCCAAATCAATTTTTTCGTCTTTGTGGCGGGGATCATAGAAACCGATGTTTTCGATGAAACGACCGTCCCGGGGGCTGCGGGAATCCGTAACCACAATCCGATGGCAGGCTGCGTTGAGTTTGCCGGTACGGCGAAGTCTGATCTTGACTGACATTCTCTTTTCCTTATTCTAATGCTTAACAGGATGAAAAATTATTGAGAGTATATAAATATAATTCACAATTGCCAAGTCGCAAGTGATTTCAGCAAGTTGCGATGCGAAAGAATACGGGTAATCTTTTTTAACAACGAAAAGACACGAACGGACACGAAAAAAAATCATGGAAAGTAGGGTTTTCTGCTTTCCATGCGTCTTATCTCCATGAATTTTTTTCGTGTCTGTTCGTGTCTTTCGTGGTAAAAAAAGAGGTTATTTTTTTGGAGGGATATCGCCGACTCCGTCGAGCATGAAGGAGGGCGCGTATCCGAAATGAGTCAGGTCTTCTTTGTGTGTGACTCCGGAGAAGACGAGGACGGTCTCGAGCTCCGATTCGATACCGGCAATGATGTCGGTATCCATGCGGTCGCCAACGATAACTGTTTCCTCCGGTCGGCACTGCAGCTTTTTCAATGCAATGCGCATAATTAGGGGATTCGGTTTTCCCAGGAAATACGCTTTGCATCCGGTAGCCATTTCGATGGGGGCGACCAGTGCGCCGGTAGCGGGGACGATGCCGCGTTCAGCGGGGCCGGTCATATCCGGGTTGGTTCCGATCAGTTTGGCTCCTTTGTGTACCAGAGTGACCGCGTCCTCGATTTTTTCAAAGTTGTAGGAGCGGGTTTCGCCGATGACGACGTAATCCGGATCGACATTGTTCATCGAGAAGCCGGATTCGTAGAGAGCCTGAATGAGTCCGGCTTCGCCGATGACATAGGCACTGCCGCGTGGTTTCTGGCTGGCCAGGAAAGTGGCTGTGCACAATGCGCTGGTGTAGAAATGGGTTTCATCGACCTCAATACCCAGGCGAGCCAGTTTTTGGCTTAGTTCCCGGGGAGAACGTTCGCTGCTGTTGGTCAGAAACAGGAATTCTTTCTGTTCCTTCTGCAGCCAGTTGACGAAATCCTTTGCGCCCGGCAGCAGCTGGTTTCCGTGGTAGATGACTCCATCCATGTCACAGATAAAGGCTTTTTTATTCTGCAGAACCTGCATGCAAAGGACTCCCTATTTGGCGCTTGCCGGGGCTGCACTCTTAACCGAATAGGTCTTTTTGTCTTCGTGGCGGTGCCAGTGGTTGACAATGGCACTGGAGATGAAGATTGTCGAGTAGGTACCGGTAATCATTCCGTAGAACATGACGATGGCGAAATCGAAGATGACGCCGCCGCCGAAGACCAGCAGGGAGACTACAGCCAGCATGGTGGTTATGGAAGTCAGAATGGTACGGGAAAGAGTTTGATTAATACTCAGGTTGACCAGTTCCTGATAGCTCAAATCTTTGCGCAGAGGCCGGGTTTCCCGGATACGGTCAAAAATGACGATGGTATCATTGAGTGAATAACCGATAATGGTCATCAGCGCCGCAACTACAGTCAAAGAAAGTTCTCCCTGATGCAGGATGAAAAACAGTCCTGCCGAGACAATGACGTCATGAATGACCGCAACGACGGCTGCCATTCCGTAAACAAATTCAAAGCGGAAAGACAGGTAGACGATGATCGCAATAAAGGACAGAAAGGAGGCCAGCAAAGCGTCATTGCGGAACTTGCTGCCGACGCTGCCGCCGACCGAGTACGTTGAACTCGGTGTCAGTTTGCATTCCGGGAAAGCGGCATCGAGAGCCTGCCCGAATTCGCTGGGGTCGCCGGCCATTTTAGGCAGGATGATTTCCAGTTCACGGTCGCCGCCTTGGCCACGTTTGTAACCGACCCGGACGCGTTCCTGCCCCTGGGAATCCAGCCATGTGCGGATTTTCTCGACATCGGGGGCTTCTCCATCGCAGGAGTAAGTAAGTTGCGTTCCGCCGGAGAAATCGATGCCGAGGACGCTATTGTGTCGGAAGACTACACTCAACAGGGAAATCACGACCAGCACAATCGAGCCGATGATGATTTTCCGTCCGTACTTAAAAAAGTCGATTTGGGTATTGCTGAATAATTTCAAGGCTCGCATGGGCAGATTTTTCAGCCAGTTTTTGCTGATCATCAGATCAAAGATGGCGTGTGTCATGAACAGGGCGGTGAACATGCTGGCGAGGATACCAAAGGTCAGGGTTACGGCAAAGCCGCGCACCGAGCCGGAGCCGTACTTATATAGGAAGAAGCAGGTAAAAAGGGTGGTCAGGTTGGAATCCAGGATACAGCTGAAGACGCGTTCATAACCGGCTTTGACCGCAGCGGCCAGGCTTTTACCCTTGGCCAGTTCTTCACGGAAGCGTTCGAAGATGAGGACGTTGGCGTCAACAGCCATGCCGATGGTCAGTACCATACCGGCCAGGCCGGGCATGGTGATGGTTGCCTTGGTGATGGCCATCGTACCGATAACCAGCAGACCATTGACAATCAATGCCAACACTGCCACGATGCCGGCAAATTTGTAGTACCACAGCATCATAATAATGACCAGAAACAAGCCGAAAATGCCGGCCATCGCACCGCTGCGGATGGAGTCCACACCCAGGCTGGGCTCAGTGCCGAATTCACTGCTGATTTCAATGGAAACCGGCAGATTGCCGGAGGCGATGACGCCGGAGAGACGGCGCGCTTCTTCGACGGTAAAGGAGCCGCTGATTTCGGCCTGGCCGCCGGAAATGGCTTCGCGGATATTGGGTGCGCTGTAGACGCGGTCATCAAGAACGATGGCCAAACGCCGTCCAACATTTTTGCCGGTGACATCAGCGAAGGCGGCAGCGCCTCTGGAGTTGAAGCGCAGGCTGATCGACCAGTTGCCGAATTCGTTGACATTGGGTACGGCGCGGTCGACATCATCGCCTTTGATCAGTTCCGGGTTCTTTTCGATGAACAGAACTTCTGTTCTGACTTCCCCATTGCTCTCCTCCTCAATTTCCTTGCGGAGCAGGTGCACAGGGGTCTGGAAGGTGCGCGGATTGGCATTATACTGGCTGACCAGTTCGTTGTTGTCAACGGCCACCAGATGGAATTGCAGGCGGGCGCTCTGTTTGATCGTATGGCGTATGTCACTCTTGTCGGCCTCGTCCACACTGGGCATGCGGATGGAGATGGAATCCGAGGTGATCGCCTTGATCTCAGGCTCGGTCACACCCATGTTATCAAGGCGGTTGCGCAAAATTTCCAGAACCCGGTCACGAATTTCCTCAGGACGGTCATTGGCAGAGAGTTTGCTGGCATCAAAACCGACGATGAATTCGGTGCCGCCTTTGAGATCCAATCCCAGATTGAGCTTGCCAGCGGATTTCAAACGCACATAGCGCAAAACCGTTTTGTTGGAGGCCTTGCCCTGCAACGGAATCTTGATAAAATTTCCGAGACCAATGCGGTAATGGTCTGAATCCCCATTGGCGGCCCATTCGACCGCCTTATAGCCGGAAACTTTGCTGTCGCTTTTCAGGGTTTCATCGACCCGTTTGAGCAATTCCTGATAATCCGCATAAGCTTTGCGGCCTTCATTCTCCGGTTTTTTGCTCTGTTCGAGATATTCCGGGGAACTGGTGAGTTTTTGATGCTGTTCAGTGAGTTGCTTGTATTCTTCGCCTTCCTTGTCGCTGATTTTCTCGATTTTGATTTTGAGCTCTTCGGCCTGTGTGATCAGGGGAACCTGTTCTGCGTCGCGTGCGAGTTTGTCCACCTGCTTTTGCGCCATTTTCTGGAACTCGTTCAGGTAATCGCGGTCGGTGATTGGGAACATCGACCAGGTCCAGGCGATAACCACCAGCAGTATGATACTCCAACGGATAATCAGCGATTTTTTCATGAGCTTTCTACCTTAAAACTTCTTTCCCCTGGATATACTCAACTTCCAAGTTTACGTTGCAACCGGAATATAAAAAACGTTTATTTCTCCTCCGCTTTTTCAGCGGCAGGTTCATTGATAATTTCGGCTACTGCTGAGCGGACAAATTCGATTTCGACTTTATCCGCAAAGAGGATACGAACCGTCCGGTCGGAGACCTTGCTGATCACGCCAAGAGCGCCGCTGGTGGTCATGACTTTATCGCCGGCTTTCAGGGTCTTGAGCATCTCCTGAACTTGCTGCTGCTTCTTTTTCTGTGGACGGATGAACAGAAAGTACATCAGACCAAACAGGGGGATCATAATCAGCAGAGAGCCGAAGGGGTTTCCGGCCTGCCCGTTGCCGGCAGCGCCAGCCTGTGCCAGATGACAGAAAGACAGCAGTGATAATTCCACAGTAATCTCCGTAAATCAATAAAAAACAAGGAATGCCTGACAAAACAGACGCTTTTCAACCGTAAATCTTTCAATGTAACCTTTTTTCGGCATTTTTCAATCGCAGCACTGAAAATTCCAGATAGATGGACT
>JAQVUB010000502.1 GCA_028699735.1 Lentisphaeria bacterium
CCTGACAAAGAGCCGAAAACAAATTTTTGAAATTTTCCATGAAAGGCGGCGGCAGAACGAGTTTGCTGATGGTGCCGCCAGCAGAAATTTCCCGCTGTGCGGGATGAAAAAGCAGGTCGAAACCATCGACTTTCTGGAACAATTGCAATTCCCGTTTGGAAAAAAGGCTGAAGGAAAAAATCAGATTATAGAAATCGAGCGTTTCGGAAGCGAAGAAGGAATGGGTCAGCGAGCGGTTGATGATGTAAATGTCGCCAGTGATGATCGGATAGGAGACCTGGTTGACGAAATTGATGCCGTTGCCGGAAAGCACGTACATGATTTCCACGCAATCATGCAGATGTTCAACCGATGCGTCTCCTTTTTTCCAGTGCTGGAGATTGACAAACATCCGGTTGCCGGTATGATCAAATTGTTTGAGATGATAAACTTTCATACAACCCCATTGTGGTTTCCCCAGTCCCTGAAACAATCCCAAAAGGCTTGGGTGCAATTCCCCCAAAATGTAGGACCGGTCCCCTGCCCCCGTTCTTCACAACTTACCATTTACAACTCCCCGTTCCCCTGCCCCCTGCCCCCTGCCCCCTGCCCCCGTTCTTCACAACTTACAACTTACCATTTACAACTTACAACTCCCCGTTCCCCTGCCCCCTGCCCCCTCGGCAAGGTTATTTTCCCCAGGCGGTATTGCCAAAGATTCCCTGCGAGAAGAAGACGGGTTGATAATCCAGTTCGGAGAGGGTTTTGCAGGCGACTTCGATGCGTTGGAAATAATCCGGGAGAAAGCCCGCATAATCCCGGAAGGCATACTGTTCGTGGGTGACTGCCTCCATCATGTCGGTTCCTTCTCTGCGGGCATCTTCCGCGCGGATTTTCCGCTCGATTTCGGCGGGCGTATCGATATTGCAGCAAAAGAAGGTGCGTGACAGGAAGAGGTCATGATCGGGGTCGTAGAAACAGCGCTTCGCCTGCATATGGCGGGCGACATCCTGCTCGTAGAAAAAGCCGATATCGCAGGAGGCCGAACCGACCTCGACAATCTCGCCCTCGACAATAATCCGGTTGGACAAGAATCCGCCGCTGGTCAGCACCCTGCTGCCGCGCTCGCGCAACACGGAAAACAGCTCCGGCGGCAGCATGGCCCAGTGCACATTGGTCGGAGCAATAAATGACTCCTCCCCGGCAAAACGGATAATTTGATCTTTCACCAGATCAAAATCCGACGCCAGGCGAGCCGCGGTGGCATGCTGATAAGGCCGATCCGGAAACTCCGAATACGCATGAAAGGAAAGTTTCAGCCAATCTGAATGCTCCCGGAATTCCCCGCGGTAACAATCCGGAAATTCCTTCATTTCAAAGCCGTGGTGATCATCCCGGTAAAAACATTTCAGAATGAATTTTGTGCCATAGTCCTGGTGCAGCCGATGAAGATTTTTCAGATAAAAATGTTCGAGCAGGGACTTTGGGCGTTCCCGCGCAATCTCGCGAAGAAAAAAGATATTGTCGTCGATTCGCGCAGCATAACGTTTGCAGGACTTTTTATCCCAGACCAGCGTGATGCTCTGCTGAAAATCGCCAAACTTATTGTGCGCGGCAACCGTCACCCGGCTGATTTTTTCAGTAAGCCGGATGGAAGCGGAAAACAGGCGGTCTCGCCGTTCGGCGGGACTCCCGTTGACCGTCACCAGGGACTGCGGATCGGCAATCCCCTCCAGACGAATAGTCAGACCATCTGCGCTCTCCTGACCCTGCTGATGATTGAGTACTTCCCCATTGCGATGGGATGTGATTTCAAGCATGTCTTTTTTTCCCTTTTATCCGACTGTTTTTTGCCAGAACACTCGCTATGATGGGTGTCCAAAATCGCCGGCACGGCATATCGCCTCCGACACAACTCCCTAAAGCCAGCCTTGTCACATAAGGATGGCAGCAGGAAGGGGGAGCCGGCGGGGACGCCGGCGCTCCATATTCCCTCCGACACCTCTTCGTAAAGATGGAATTACCACACAAGGTGGGTGCAGTTCCCAAAAGTAGGTAGAGGCCGTCCAGAAAGGGTTCAGGGTTCAGGCTTAAAATGTGGCGTAACCGGCCCGGTTGCGATTTCTGTTAGCACTCCCACGCCTGAACGGTCTCGGGTGCCCGGGGCAGGGACTACCTACTTTTGGGAACTGCACCCGGCACAAGGTTGATTGTACGAACAGGAGGATTATGCCGGAGAAGGCTCATGCCTCAACGCGACAACCTTTAAAATTTTTCGTATTTTTTCGTGTCTTTTCGTTGTTAAAAAAGCAAGGTTCTTGAGCCTCCAAAGCGCTCCTTTTCGTAGTGGGCGATCTGCGCCTCCAATTCCATGAGTTCTTCCGGGGTCACGCTTTCATTCTGCCGGGCGGCTTCGAGCAGTTCCCGGGCCGTGCGGCTGCCTGACTTCCCAATACCCAGCCTTTTTTCCCAGTGCCGCAGCAATTTTTCGAAGGATTCCGCCAGCATTTTCTGCCGTTGTGTCAGGCCAATCAAGTCGGCTTTGCGGCGTTTTCGGCGGAAATGCAGATACCAGAGCGTTGTCAGCAGCGCCAGCAGCACGCCCACCGGATTCCAGAACAAAAACCAGAGCAGCTCCAGGAAACTCAACACAGCGGAGGCAAACAGGCCGCGCTGCACAGAGGCCAGCAGCTGATCCAGCAGA
>JAQVUB010000503.1 GCA_028699735.1 Lentisphaeria bacterium
GGTCTTGCCATCATCACGATTAATCTCTTTAACCATAAAAGAACTGTATATTGTATCTTCCATAGGTTTCTTTCATGCAAAATATGCAACGGCATGCCATCATGGATTATTCGTTAATACAAATACGGCGTTCAAAGCAAACAGGTTCGGCCAAAAACGCACCCTTTCTTTTTCTCCCATGTAATAGGAGGCCACAATGCGGATATTTTTCCCCTTACAAAAATTCTTAAAATCCGTGATGCTTAAAAAGCGCACATTGGGCGTATCATACCAGAGATAGGGCAAGGATCCCGTAATGGGGGCCCTTCCCCGGAAAAACAGCATGAGCCGCGATTCGATATAGGCGAAGTTGGGAAACCCGACAATGACCTTGTTGCCGATGCGCAAAGCCTCCCGGATCACACAATCAACCTTTTTGACTTCCTGCATGCTCTGATTCAGAATCACATAATCAAAGGAGCGGTCCGGAAATTCCCGCAAACTGCTCTCAATGTCATCATGAAAAACACTTAAACCCTTTTTAACGCACTCCTGGATGGCCTTATCATTCAGTTCAATCCCCTGGGCCCGGACGCGCTTGTCGCGGACAAGCGGATACAAAAGCTCACCCGCGCCGCATCCCAGGTCCAGAACGCGTGAATCAGGCTCGATAATCGAATAAATAATGCGATGGTCCAAAGTAATGTTAGATTCCATCATGGCCCGCCACCAGATAGCCGTTGTATGTCTTATCTAAAAAATACTTGATCAGGGTTGTCTGCTCTTCCACCTCAATCAGAAAGGCATCATGACCGTAAGTGGACGTCAACTCGCAATAGGTCGTATCAACGAGTCTCCTTTTTAACAACCGGACGATCTCCTGCGACTGATGGGACGGATAGAGCCAGTCCGTCTTAAAGGAGATCACCATGATCCGTGTAGGGATAACTTTGCCGTGGGGAATGAGTTTATCGCCCGACAGGTCAAAATAATCCATCGCCTTTGTGATATAGAGGTAAGAATTGGCATCAAAGCGCTTCACAAAATTAGCGCCGCGATAGCGCAAATAGCCCTCCACTTCAAAATCAGCGTCAAAACCAAAACTGAATTTATCGTTCTTCAGCCGCCGGGAAAATTTTTCCTCCATGGACTGATCGCTCATGAAGGTAATGTGACCGATCATCCGGGCAACCGACAGGCCCTTCTCGGGCTGGCCATATGCATAGTAATTCCCCTCGCGCCATGCCGGATCAGCCATAATGGACTGCCGGATCACTTCATTGAAAGCAATCTGCTGGGGAGAATGTTTCAGCGTCGTCGCAATAGGGATGGCCGATTTTACCCTTTCCGGGTAAGAGGCAACCCACTGGAGGACCTGCATGCCCCCCATGGAACCACCCGCAACGCACAACAGCTTGTCGATGCCGAAATAATCAATAAGGCGCCGCTGGCAATCAACCATATCGGCCACGGTAATAAAGGGGAAATCCAAAGCATAAGGTTTTCCCGTGGCCGGGTTTATGGAAGAAGGTCCGGTGGAACCTTTGCAGCCGCCGACGACATTAGAACAGACAACAAAATACCGGTTTGTATCAAAGGCTTTGCCCGGACCGATCATGTCATCCCACCAGCCTGAATCATTCTGTCCCGCGTGAACGCCTGCCGCGTGCGCATCGCCGGAAAGAGCATGCAAAACCAGAATGGCGTTCGTTTTATCCCTGTTTAATTTCCCGTATGTTTCATAAGCAAGGGTGACGGGTCCCAGTGTTTCTCCGCTTTTAAACTGATGCTCTCTGCCCGGTTCGGCAAACGTATAATACTGCGTTTCCACAACGCCGATGGAAGAGGTATTTATTTTTTCGCTTTTAATTTTCTTCATATCGATCCATCACACAACCTCTTTACCGGAGAATTTCCAGTCCCTCGCCCTTCTTTACTATAATGGTATTCAATCTCACACGCCGATTCCCTCAAACAGGACCGTTGAGAGATAGCGTTCGCCGGCATCCGGCAGGATGACCACGATGGTCTTACCCGCATACTCCGGTTCTTTAGCCAGCCTCACGGCGGCGGCCGCAGCAGCACCGCAGGAAATGCCGACGAGTAAACCTTCTTCTTTGGCCAGCCTCCGGGCAAACGCCACGGCTTCCATGCTGTCCACCTGTTCAACCCGATCCACAATGGATAGATCCAGCGTGTCGGGAATAAAGCCCGCGCCGATCCCCTGAATCTTGTGCGGCGAGGGTTTCAATTCCTGGCCTGCCAGCTTCTGGCTGATGACGGGGCTTTCTTTCGGCTCGACGGCCACGGAGAGAATCTTTTTGCCCATCGTTTTTTTGATATAACGCGAAACACCGGTAATCGTTCCGCCCGTGCCCACGCCTGCGACCAGCACGTCAATCGCGCCTTCCGTGTCGCTCCAAATTTCCGGCCCGGTTGTTTTCTCGTGAATCGCCGGATTGGCCGGGTTCTTGAACTGCTGGGGCAGAAAATATTTTTTCGGATCAGAAGCATAGATCGTTTCGGCGCGCGCCACGGCGCCCTTCATGCCTTCCGTGCCGGGCGTCAGAATCAGGTTCGCGCCGAAAGCCGCCAGCACCCGCCTTCGCTCGATGCTGAAGGTTTCCGGCATGGTCAGCGTGAGTTTGTAACCACGCGCCGCTGCGACATAGGCCAGCGCAATGCCTGTGTTGCCGCT
>JAQVUB010000049.1 GCA_028699735.1 Lentisphaeria bacterium
CGCCAGTCCACCCCAAGTATTCCGTGTGTTCCGTGGTTAAAAAAGTTTTTTGGACGGGGGGCAAACTAGCAAAATAAGCGGGCTTTAGGATTTATGTTATAGCCTGGGATTGCAGCGCATTGACTTGCTGCAGCGCAAGGCTGGCATTTTTTTGAGGAGGATAGCTCATGGACAAAAAGAAAGCCCTTTCAGAGCAGAGCCGGGGTCTGGCTCGGATCAGGTACACCCGCAGGCTTTTTCTGGCCATAATCTTTGCATTCCTGCCGTTCACCGGGGTGACAATGGCCTATATCCGGCGCAGCGGGCAGTGGGCGGCACTGGCCATCCCGCTGACTTTATTTGGGTTGGGGATGGTGTTGCAATATATTCTGCAGCATCGGCGCTGCCCGCGTTGCGGCGAATTCTTTTTCCTCCAGAAGATGACGGCGGAGACATACCAGCCCGGCAGTGCCTGGAGCTTCCCGCCGCAAAAAAAGTGCCAGCATTGCGGCTTGATGCTCTATAGATGACGATGCGATTGGCGGCTGCATTGAACTGGCAGAGGTGGGCGGGTGCGGAGCGCCTGCTGTCCAGTGGCGGTTAGCAGCGGCCGAGGATGTCAAGCAGTATCTGGTAGCTTTTGTCGGGATCGACTGGCCGTGGCGCCAGTTCCAGCTTCATGCGGTTCAGACCGGCGCTTCTGGCCGTGGTTTCCAGCAGTTCCTGGTCCAGGCCGGGCAGGTCCCGCAGGTGGGCGGGTACGCTGCATGCATCCAGAAAACGGCGGAAGGAGGCAATGACTTCCTCCGGCGTTGCGCCTGGAAAGATGGCGTTCAGCTGCATGGTACGGTCGCGAACCGCAGGATTTCCGAGGTAATAGCGCCAGCATTCCGGCAGGAGCATGATGGCGGCAAGGCCATGCTCGATGCGTCCGAACCAGGAAAAGCTGCATAGATGGGGAAGGCCGGTTGATTTATGGCGGATGACCATGCCGCCCAGCGTGGAGGCAAGGGCCATTTCGGCGCGGCCGCCCGTATCGGCGAGAGCCGCCGGTAAATGGTGCGTCACCAGCTGGATGCCGGCCAGGGCGCGCGCATTGGCGAGACGGTCGTTGGCATCGGCGCCGATGTTCAGAAAGCCCTCGATGAGATGGGCCAGGGCATCGCAGCCAGTGGCCAGGGTGATACGCCGCGGCAGCCCGGACGTGTATTCCGGCAGCACAAAGGCGTATTCGGGAATGATGGCCGGATCGGAAATCAGGCGCTTCACCTGGGCGCCGCGGTCGACGATGTTCGAGTAGGGCGTTACTTCCGAGCCGGTTCCCGAAGTGGTCGGAAAGCAAATGACGGTATCGAGACGGCGGCTGTTCTTGCCGCTGTATTGGTTGACTCCGAAAAAGGACTCCACTGGCGCGCCGGTCTGGGCGCTGAGATAGGCCGCCTTGGCCGCGTCCATGACGCTGCCGCCGCCGAGTGCTACGACCATGTCCGCCTGGCAGTCACGCAGAAAGGCGATCAGGCGCTTGACGCAGGCGAGGTCTGGCTCCGTCGGAATGGCGCGGAAGCGGCGCAGGTTAATCCCCTGGCAGCGGGCTGCGAAATCGTTCCAGAGGCCGGAGCGATCCGCGGATTGTTCGCCGGTGAAGGCGGCGATCCGGGTCGGACGGCGGGAATCCAGCAGGCGTGCAAAGGCGCTCCAACCATGCGGCGACACGGCGACCGCCGTGTCGGAATATGATTGCAGCAACGAAAGAATAGTTTTCATGAGTAGATGCCTCCTATGCAATTGACGGCCTTCTCCAGGCCAGTGTAGTTCCGGTGTAATACGTACGTGGTTGACAGTGGTATTTTTTTTACAACAAAAGACACAAAATGACCCGAAAAAATTTCATGGGAAGTACGACTCATGCTAACAGTCAATGCCGCTTCCATAAAATTTTTGGGCTCTTCGACAAATTTAGTGGCTGATTTTAAGGGCTGTTTAAGTGAGAATCGTCGTGGAAATGGCCATTAAGTTTGAGCGTAAATCTTAAGTTACCCCTGGAAATTAGGTAAATCAAGGTCTTCAACGATTTGTAAAAAATTTGATCGTATGCTCCCCTAAAAAAGCGGGTCGTCGATGATTTACCTGGAATAATGCCAGCAGGGGTGCAGTTCCCAAAAGTAGGTAGTCCCTGCCCCGGGCACCCGAGACCGTTCAGGCGTGGGAGTGCTAACAGAAATCGCAACCGGGCCGGTTACGCCACATTTTAAACCTGAACCCTGAACCCTTTCTGGACGGCCTCTACCTACTTTTGGGAACTGCACCCTGCCAGCAGTGTCTTTCGAAAGCCCTCCGGGCTAATCGAAAAGGTGCCACTGACATTTTTACACGTTTATTGTGAATCAGCAGTCGAGTTTCAGTTCTCTGACGTTTGACGGTATGATTGGGAGGCAGTATTTTACGGTTAGGCAATGTTGTTTGGGCCAATCAGCCTGGGACTGGCGTGAGCGATGAGCGCAGACGGTGGTCTGGAGTTTTTGCAGTCATTCAGCAAAGGAGGGTAGAAATGAAGAGTTTATGCGATGTTAATGCAGGTAAGAGCATGGGACTGGCATTGCTTCGTTGGGGCTTGGGTTTGCGCCTGCTGGTCAGTGGGGTCAGTAAAATCGGCGACCTGGGCGGGTTCGTCAATGGTTATCTTCTGCCCGTTTTTAAAGAGACAATCCTTCCCGGCTGGATGGTCGCACCATACGGCTATGCGCTGCCGCCAGTCGAACTGCTGCTTGGGGTGCTGCTGATCCTGGGGACATTCCGCAACCTCTCGCTGCTGGTTACCGGATTGACTTTCCTGTCCCTTGCCTTTGGTCAGATGCTGCTGAAACAGCACGACACTGTACTGAGTATTCTGCTGTACCTGTTCATGACGACGGTGCTGTTGTACCTGGGAGAACATGACCGCTGGATTCTGCGCAGGCCCGGAACCTGCTCCTGTAAGGACGCGGCATGACCCCCGGTTCTGGCGCCGGAGGGAAATGCCGGCCAGGGCAACTAGTGCAGGCCTTGCGGCTGCCCTTCACAACTGCCAGCATCCTGCCGTACATCTGCGGGGCCATGCTGGCTCCGGCACCGTTTCGCTCTGGCCTGTTTCTCCTCGGCTTGCTGGCTGTAACCGCGACCCACCTGTCGGCTAATGTCATCAATGATTATGCAGATGCGCGTTCCGGTGTCGATGGGCTCAATCCCGGGTATTATGGTTTTTTTGGCGGCTCGAAGCTGATTCAGCAGGGTATTCTGCCTGCTCGCTTTTTTCTGCTGGCCGGGCTGGTGCTGGCGGTTGCGGCTGCGCTCTCGGTACTGCTCTGCGCCTTGCTCCTGGGCCGGCCGGGTCTGGTACTGATCTTCGCAATGGTCTGTCTGGCCGGGTGGGCGTACTCCTGCCCGCCGGCGGCGCTGGCCTACCATGGCCTCGGCGAACTGACCCTTTTTCTGCTGTTCGGAATGGCGACGGTCTGCGGCGCTTATATCCTGCAGGCGGATGTGATCACCGCAGATGCGCTGCTGCTCAGTCTGCCGCATGGATTCCTGGTCGCGGGCATCTTGGTCGCCAATGAAGTACCGGATGTTCAAGAGGACCAGCTGGCGCAGAAACGCACTCTGGTGGTCAGAATCGGGGCGCAGCGGGGCTATCTGCTGTATGCTCTATTGGTGTTCCTGGCGGCGGCGTCTGTAGTCGTTCTGGTTCTGCGAAACACAGTGCCGCCGGCCGGGCTGCTGGCGATACCGGCCTTCGGGTTGCCTGCGACTTCAGCGACTCTGCGCTTGCGCAGAGCCTGGGCCGACAAACTGCAGCTGGTACAGGCCTCCAAGCTGGCTATTGCCGCTCATATCGCCGCCAGTCTGGCTATTATTGCGTCATTGGCATTTATGAAAGGATGACTATGGCAAAACCGCAAATCGCTATCGTCGGAGCCGGCTTTGCCGGTCTGGCGGCGTCCCGGCAGCTGTCCCGGCTGTCACCCCAGGAAGCGGATATCCATCTGTTTGACCGGAATGCCAGCACCACAATGCTGCCGGCGCTGCCGGATGTCGCGGGTGGGCGCCTGGAGCCGGCTCGCGTCCGCGCGGATCTCCGTCAACTGCTCGATCCGCATATACAGCTGCATCTCGGAACAGTCGAGCGCGTTGATCCGGCCAGGAAGACGCTGAACACTGCTGAGGGGGAATTTACTTATGACTTCCTCGTGCTGACTTGCGGCGCTGTGGCGGACCGGCGTGGACTGAAAGAGAACCAGGAGTCTGCATATACCCTGTCCAGTCTGGCTGACGCAGAGCGAATTTGCCAGGATTTCAGCGCCTTTGTTCAGTCTCGCAGCAGCCCGCAGGTGCTTGTGGTCGGGGGCGGATATACCGGCCTGGAACTGGCCAGCAATCTGAAAATACGGTCTGTCCGGCTGGGCAGGCCAGCCCGGGTTACAGTGCTCGAGATGAAAGACCGCATCCTGGCCGGATTGCCGGACAGAATCCGCTCCTATCTGGAAACCCAGGCGCTGCGTCAGGGGCTTGAAATCCGCACCGGGATCAGACTTGACTCGTTTGACGGGCGCAATGTGCGGCTTTCAGACGGCAGCTGCATCGAGGATGTGTTTCTCTGCTGGTCCACCGGCACCAGACGGGGAATGCCGGAGCTGCAGGGAGAGCAGCAGGAACTGCCGGACGGACGCATTGTGGTGGATGAGTACCTGCGCATCCCCTGGCATCCGCAGACCTTTGTGGCTGGCGATGCCGCTGCCATTCTCCATCGCGACGTGCCACTGCGCAAAGCGGTTAATTTTGCCTATTACTCCGGAAAGTCTGCTGGCAGAAATATCCTGTTCGAGTTGCGGGGGAGGCCCTTGCAGGCTTTCCGGCCTTTGGATCTCGGCTGGGTGATTCCCTTTGGCAATACGGCAGCCGGACAGGTTCTCGGGATTGACTTTCTCTCCGGCCGTCTGCCTCTGGCTATGCATTATGCCATGTGCGGCTACCGGAATTTTACTCTTGGCAATAAAATCTATTTTGTCCGGATTGCTTTGCGGGCACTGTTCGACATGCTCTGACCGGATTTTCATTTTTAACAACGAAAAACACGAAACGTTTAAGATTTTTTTGGGGGTTTGTTGTGATGATTGCGAACCGAGATGCCTTCTTCCGGCGGGGACGCAGGCGCTCCATATTTCCTCCGACACCTCTTCGTAAGGAGGGAATTACCACACAAGGCTGATCTTATGAACATGAGGATTTTCCCGATGAAAGCTCATGCTTCAACGCAACAACCTTTAAAATTTCCGTACGATTATCCCTCAAATTGTTTTTCCCGAAATTTTTTTTGAAAGTTAATCCACAATCGATTGGCATACAAGTTCTTATCCGACCGATCTGACCGATCCGACCGATCAGGGTGTTTTCATTCATTTTTATGGACATGGACAAGAATGGACACTGGTGGACGCAATGGGCTATATTTTTCATGGACAGGATCGACATGCTTTGAAAAAACGTAGCCTTTTGCCGATGCGATTGGGAGAATTCAAGCGCCCTGCCTTCATCCAGAAATTTTCTGTTGTCAGAATTCGATGACCCGCCGTTCCTTCCGGGCCTGATCCGCCAGAAAACCGATCAGATGTCCATTGATGGAATCCTGAATGGAACTGCAGGAAATCGACGGAGGGTTGCCTTCGAGCAGGGAAACGAAATCTTCGACAACTTTCTGGTCGCCGCCGCCATGTCCGCCAAAGGCGCCAGTGTTGTCGGCATAATGTTTCAGATCGACAAGTTCCTCGGAGTATTCATGACCTGGGCGGGTATCTATTCTGCGGACAATGAAACGGCTGTCGTCCATGACTCCTTCGATTTCCCCCAGGGTTCCGACGATATGGAGTTTACGGCACGGACGGCTGGTTCCGCCGATCATATTGTGCGTGGCGATTGTGCCGTCTTCAAATTCAACCATGACAGCCTGACGGTCTACAACATTGTTGTCCGATTTCCAGATGCAGCGGGCATATGGATTATCTTTGCGTTTCAGTTCCCGTTCGTAATCTTCCATGGCTGGTTTCTCAATGCCTTCCAGTCCGGTCCAGACATAGGAACCCCAGCGATGTGCATGGTTCAGATTGATCTGGCGGTTGGAATAAATACAGTTTTTCTCCTGCGGACAATCCAGCAGACAATATTCGCCGGCGCCAGCGGGCGCATTTTCTTTGCTGAAAAAGTGCCTGCCGCCGAAACTGGAAATCCGGGCAGGAGAGATGCCGCTCATAAACCAGGAGATTAAATCCAGGTCATGACTGCATTTAGCCATCAGCATAGATGATTTGCATACGTCCTCACGCCGCCATTTTCCCCGTACATAACAGTTGGCGATATGATGATAGCTGACGTGTTCTGCTGTCTGGATACTGATGATCTTGCCGATGTCCCCGAGCAGTACTCTTTTTTTGATCTCGACGTAAAAATCAGCATAGCGGAGGACGTGACAGATCATGACTTTGCGTTTTGTCTTTTTTACAGAGTTTTGAAGTAGCCGGACTTCTTCCGCCGAGACGGCAAACGGTTTTTCCAGTAAGACATCGTATCCAGTTTCCAGCAACGGAATAGTGGTCGGCACATGATCGGCGTCCATTGTTCCGTTGATGACCGCATCTGCCAGTTTCCCATGCCGCACCAGTTCCGCCGCATCATGGAAGATCATGTCTTTCCCGAAGCAAAATTCCTGTGAGGCTTTTGCGCAGCGCAGCGGGTTCGGGTCTGCAACTCCGACAATCCGGAGGCGTTCCGGATAGACTTTCGACAAAGTGGCATAACACATGGAGCGGTGTCCCGCCCCGACAATAATCGCTGTAATCATTTTTTTTCTATTTCTGAAGAATTTCTCTAAAAACAATGGTTTTTGGTTCAATCGTTTTGAGGCTGCAGCAGGAATATCCGGCTGAGAGAGACAGCATTTTCCCGGGTTGAACCCGCAACATAAGCAGATCCTTCGGCTTTGACCATTAGAACGACTTCATATTTTTCCCCGGCGTTCAATTTGCTGTACAACTGCCCCAGATCAACCCGGAGCAGGCAAGATGCATGAGCAAAGATATATCCGGCTTCCTGCACACTCAGCACTCCGAGTGAATACGGATGATATTTTTCATCCGCCGGAACCGGGTCTACCTGTATGCGATGGGTTACTTTTTTCTGTGTCTGATCATAGATGCCGAATAGCAGCGGACGTTTTTCGTGATCGGTCTGATTGCTCAGCCGCAGAGCTGTAAGGGTTGCAGAATCCGGATCGTAAACTGCTTGTATGCGCTGAAATTCCCCCAGGTTCATACCGGAAATTTCAAACATGCAGGTGCGTCCGTGCAATTCCTTCGGCAGTGGCGACATGGTTGGATCCGGTTGATTGGTGCTTCGGCATACCACGACTCGGTCAATGGCATAGACATTGGGTTTCTTCGAGTTTGTTACGTAATTCGGCCCGCAGACTTTGATGGAAACATATACATCCACATGATTGTTGAGACCGGAATCATCGTACACCCCGCCAAGCTGCTGCTGACTGAGCCATGACCAGTGCATCCACAGAAATGATTTTGCCGCCAGATTGAAACGTCCAACCCGGTACCAGTGGTATTTTTCATCCTGCGGAACTGCCTGCGGAGGAATGGTTCCTTTGGCAAGACTGATCCGGTTGTGAAAGTCATATATTCCGCAGGAAATTCCGCGGTTTTCCTGATACTGTTTCCGTGCATTTTCACTGCGTCCCTCGATGCCGATCATGCCGACCGCTTTGCCGCCGGCCGCATCGGGATCATCAAATACGGATGCGCCGCGGTGTCCGCTCAAGACTGGCCAAGTGTAGTCCGCGATCACGTCATTTTTCTCAAAACCCGTGAGGGCAGGGATGTCTGCAAGGATTCCGCATACATACAAATTCAGCTGATCCAGTTCCGTATTCTGCTTGACTTCGGGCAGAAATTTTTTGATGGTCTTGGTACCCAGCTGAAGAAGCTGGTTTGCGATTTCCTGTTTTTTTTCCGGAGCCAGTTTTTCGAGCATGGCGCGTTTGTCCAAACGAGCCCGGTAAACGGGGATCCATTCCCGACTGATGCGTTCCAGAATGACCGGATTGTCTTTTTCCGCGGCTTCCGCCCTGGAGAGAACGTCTTCCGCTTTATGGAAGAACGAGTCGTCCAGGTCTGTCCGTCGGTTTAGCGGCAGATCGCAGAGTGAACCTTGGACTTCGCTGTTGCGTTTCTGCAATTCATCATGATACTCCAGCAGCATCGGTGCGGCCTTGCCGTAATAGGCATTCATGAACCGGATGATCTCCTGTCGTGCATCCAGATTTTCTTTGCACATCATCCGCAGTCCGATATACAGACGCAGTGCGTGGAATGTTGCCTGATGAGCGTCCGGACATTCCGCGAAGACGAATTGTACATTGTTCTTTTTGTAGAAATGCAGAGATTCCGTCAGGTTTACGGTATTCGTCGCAGGATATCGTCCCCGGTCGAGATTCAAGCCCCAGTAATCCCATACGGCGATGGGAGTGATTTTCTGCCATTTCCGGATAATGTCGGCAGATTCCCGATTGGCCGGATGCGTATAAGGCCGATGTGTATCCCGGCGTTCTCCGCTGAATTCACTGCCGAGCAGCGCGATCTGAATCAGCACATTTTTGTCTGGTACGATTTCTTTTGGCAAATCCTTGGTGCTGACGTATGCTGTTGTCATCAGCTTGATTCGCGGATATTCCTGTTCAATGTTCTGTGCCAGGGTATTAACAAACTGAAGGAGCAGTCCTACCTGACCTCCGTATTGCAGCAATCCGGCACTGCATTTTTCGCATTCGCAGTACGAGATATTGTCGTTCGGTGCAATCGAATAGATTTCCGGGGACATTATGTCGCCGAAAGACTGTATGTCCGCCTGGATATACTGACGGAGCTGCATGGCGAATACACGGGCTGTTTCCGGATTGCTCAGGCAGACTTGTCCCGGTCCGTAGGCGGAGGTGGCGCGAAGGTGCTTCTGTTCCCGTGCAGACCATGAAAATAGATGCTCCCTGCTTTGATCCCAGTTTTGAGTATAACTATAGAACGTATGGCATGAACGGGGAGAACCGATCACCGGTCCGACACCGCGGTCCCAGGCTTCGCCGCTACGGAATATTTCATCATGAAAATGATTCTGGCGGTTGCGGGCGTAGAATCTGTGCCGCAAAGCGCTGTCCGCTCCGAAATATGGATAGACCCCCCGGAATGCAAATGACGGGATTCCGGTGTATTTCAGGTCATCATTCCAAGTGATTTCATTTTTTCGCGGAACATGGGTACTCCATTCGTCAAGCCAGAGTACGCCAAGTTCATTTTCCAGAAATTCGTAGGCCGCATAGAGAATGCCTCTGGGGTATCCGCCGGTGATGATCAGAGTGTCCCTGCCAAATGCCTGAACCAGCCATTCCTCCTTCTGGAACAAAGGCGGATCTTTCAGCAGTTCCGCGACTTTCGGGTGGCTGCCAATGAAAATATTGCGCGTTTCTCTGTAAGTTCCCCTGCTTACCGAGTACTTGTTTCCTGTAGCTAATTCCAAATGTTCCGACAGTTCTTGTGCGGCCATGTTTTCATAAAGGCTTGGATTTTCCGGCAGCACAATGCCGAGTCCGGCATGAAGTCCACCGCACAGCATCAGTGTCAGCACTACTGTTGCAAATTTTTCCCCCATAATAAGTTCCTGTCCTGTTTTACTCGTATGTTTTTTCATTGTGCTCTGTTCTGATCGTACCATGGAAAATATAGATAGGGAGTGGAGGCGCTTTTGAGGCGGATATATTCCGTGCCGGTTACTGGTCCCACATGTCCATCGACGTAGCCGATGTTGAGTTGCTGTCCTTTGTTGTGCAGAAAACGGACACTGCTGCCCAGCGCCATACCGCTCCAGGCAAAACATATATTGACTCCGTCCAGGATCAGCCAGAGCTGTGTTGGCTGCTTGTAAGCACTCAGCGGACGTACTTTCACATTGCCTGCTCCTTCGCCAGGCCCATTGTATGTTACGGCGATCTGACTGTTGAGGGCATAGCTGGAACAGAAGCCGCAAGTTCCCTGACGACTGGTCCAATCCGGGTCGGAGGGGCAACGATACAGCGGGAAGGGGGTTGCGGCAGTACGATGCACAACGCTGTGGTAGGTATAATCTTTGTTGAACACATGGTCAAGCAGACGATAATGCCAGCAGTACCCGTTTCTGCTGTCGCGCGAAAGAATGTATCCTTGATAATCGTCAGTATAAATATTGACGCAAAATCCGATTTGTTTCAGATTGTTTTTGCAGGAGCTGTCCCGTGCCATTTCGCGTGCCCGGCTCAAAGCAGGCAGCAACATTGATGCAAGAATTGCAATGATCGCTATCACAACGAGGAGTTCTATCAGTGTGAAACAAGACGGTTTATTCTTCAAATAGGTAATGCCGGTACTTGTTTTCTTCATCTTTGGGGTTCCTTTCCAGCGTTTGGTTTTAGGGTTTCTATGATTCCGTCTTTCCATATTATTGCTTGAAGTGCAGAGAAAATCTGCGGTCGTGCTATCAAAAATAATTCCGGCGTATTGTTTGTCAAGACCCACATTTCTCACATAAAATCTCAAAAAAATTGACCATTTTCTGAGATTTTTTATTTGCCGCCTTGCATGTAACCAAATATAGGTTACATTTTCAACATGTCAAACGAAGAACTGCAAAATTTAC
>JAQVUB010000504.1 GCA_028699735.1 Lentisphaeria bacterium
GTCGAAAATCATTTCCATGGCCTGGTTTGCAATACCGTGAGGGAGTTTCGCAATCGGGCATCCGCTGCTGAGTATTCGGGTGCTCAAACGCCAGTTCCGCATGCCATAACTGCTCATCTTGCGTTTCACCACATCCAGTGTGCAGTGTGGAAAACGCGAAGTCCATTCCGGCAGAAAAACAGCCTCCGGGTTGAGCAGATAAGCCAGGTTGACAATGCCCTCCGCAACCGCTTCATAACGCTCCACCAGCAACTGCTCTACAAATGCGTCACCGAGCTCAAGTGCCCGCAGCAGATGCTGGCGGCTGAGCGGCTCCGTCGCTTCCTTCATCACTTCCAGTATTTTCGGGCGTGCTCCTCCCTTGATCGCTTCCCGAATGCGGGCAAAAAGGTGTTCGTAGCTGATGGCGGTCTCAATCAAACCGGTACGTCCGTCACAGGCAATTTCACGCGAGTCGGAAATTTTCATGTAGCTCATTTCACCGGCATGTTGCTGCCATCCGCGGTACAATGAACCATTTAGATACAAACCAACGCTGGCATGGTCATCTACCGTGACAAAATCGACCATCCCGGAAGCCTGACCCCATTTTTTTTCCATGACCGGAGCCAGGTGCGCAATGTTGATCAAAAAACACGGCAAATCAAAATGCTCCCGGATGAAGCTCTTCAAATTCAAATCCCGGCAGTCCGAAAATAATGCAGAAAAAAAGACGTCCCCGGAAGTAAAGTCCACAATGCCGGTGACAGCAATGCCAATCACCATCACTTTATGACCATCAATCCCTTCCAGTAAATGCGCGATTGTGCTGCGCAATTCCTGCAAAACCGCTTCGCCACTGCCAACCCCGGCCTCGGGAAACGCCAGCTTTTCCCGACGCAACACTTCCTCCGCAGCATTGAATAAAACCGCTTCATAAATCCCATTTCCCAACGAAATCCCGACCGAATAAAAAAATTCCGGATTCACATACAAACCAATGGTATTGCGACCGGCACCAGCCCCGCGTGGCAGGACTGACTGTCCTTCATAAACGGCACCCTCATCCAGCAAAAATGACACATTGTTACTGACCGTACCACGACTTAAGCGCATGACCCTGCTTAATTCACAACGCGCAATCCCCTGATGACCCCAGATCGCCTGCAACAGCGGCAGATACTTGTTGTCCAAACGAAAATCACGACTGCGCAGTAATAATTGACGAAAGGTCATCCGTTTGCTCCTTGATCTATTTACAATACCTAAGTATAGTATCCGTTATTGGCTTTTTCAAGGATAAATCTAAATCTTTTTTTGAAGGAAATAGACTTTTTGCTGATAATTGGGTGTAAATCTAAATTTATTGGCGCTTTTTTACTGGCCTTTGCATCATCATTGAAAGGAATCCGATGGACACACTCTCAGGACTTGGGATTTTTCAGAAACTTAAGGGGCGGCAAAAAGTTTGTATTTGTGCTTTTGGCTCATCGAACACGGAGCGCTTTGACACGGGAATGCACTGGTTTGATTTTCTGCATTTGGGTTTTGTTCTGAACTATGGTGCTAACTACTGTCATGCGCTCAATGCCGGTGTCAGTGGCAATACTTCGACACAGATGTTGGAACGCATTGAAGAGGACATTGCTCCTTATCGTCCAGATTTGACCATTATTACCTGCGGCGGCAATGACTCCTGCCCGGGCCGCAATATCAGTGAAGCGTGTTTCCGTGACAATCTGCTGAAAATGCATGAACGCCTGTCCCGTTTTGGGGAGGTTTTGTTTCAAACCTATTATGCCTGCGATCTGGAAAAATTTGACCAGCCTGGCTATGCGGTGGCCTTTCCGCGTTATATGCAAATCATCCGGGACTGTGCTGCGCAAGTCCAGGCGCCGCTCATTGACCATTATACCCGCTGGGATCGTCTTCGTAAATATTCGCTGTCAAATTATCGTCTGCTGATGCGTGATTCGATGCATCTGAACCGCTATGGCAATATGGTGATGGGACTTGACCTTTTGCGACGCTTCGGATTTGAGCTCAGCGCTGACAAAATGGACTATTGCCGGGAGGGCCTGATGACTCAATGCATCCTTGACCTGCTGGAAAAACAAGCTTTGGAAATAAGGATCGAGCAGTAAGCTCGGGAGGAAATCTTCATCGGTAGAACCCCAGCGAAGAAAACCTTCATGTCCAGTGGAAGCCTCGAAGTCATTTCCTGCCATTATTGCTACAGGTTGAGTGCAGTTCCCAAAAGGTAGCCCCAATCCAATAAGGTACCAGGTTGCAGGCTTAAAAAGGTGCGTAACCGTCCCAGTTGCGATGGTAATTCGTCGACCGGTTTAAAAGGTGCGTAACCGTCCCGGTGGCGATTGTTAATGACACTCAAACCCATTATGAAAACCAAAAAAGCTGCAAGTACAATAAAACACAGTCGCCCCATCACAATCGCAACCGGGACGGTTACCTTTTTAAACCGGCACCCTTTTTGGATACCCTCGACCTAATTTTGGGAACTGCACCCTACAGGTTTTAATTCAATTGAGCAGGTGCCATTGCGTAATCAATCCGCAGATGCCGGAGCCACTCTGATGTTCCAGGTGCCGCCCCTCAATCCGTCCAGCCCGCACCAGTTTTTCGAGCAGGCGATGACCGGCAGTGGCGCGTCGCCC
>JAQVUB010000505.1 GCA_028699735.1 Lentisphaeria bacterium
CCGCATAGGGGAGCGTTTTGCCTCTCAATCAAGTCTGGCGCGATGGCTGGACCCACCGTCGTGCCGGATTTTGGCCGGACGAACCCGAAAAATCCCTAATTCGGAACCGCTGATTCAGCGCCTGCGGTTCCGAATCCCCCCCTTTCAAAAGCGTCCGGGGATAGAGGGGAACCGTGAACGTAAAACCCCACCCCATCAAGACAGGCGAGTTCGCACCGGCAAGAGCGCCAGTGAAAACCTGTCCACGGGATCGGGTTGGCGGCTTTCTGTGCGGCGCCATCAGTCTGAGCAAAACCTGATTTGTCCCAAAGGCGGTAAATCAGGTGGCAGACGGCAGGCTTGGAGCGCCTCCCAGATGGCCCGGGCCAATCCCCGGGCGGTGGCGTCCCTTGCCCACTGATAAAGTCGGCAGAGACATCCATGGCAGGTCAGTTGCCAGAGGATCTGGGCGACCTGCATCATGGTAAAGTAGTTCTTGGATCCGTTTTGATTGGCACAGAAAACATGCTCCAACCCGATCCCGTGGTTTTTCTCGGTATTGAAGTGGTCTTCGATGAGGTGTCGTTCTCGTCCCGCCCCAACGATGGCCTCCGCTCGTTGGGCGGTTAGATTTTCAAAGTTGGTGGCGTAAGCGTAAAGGGTGGCCGTTTGCGCGGTGATTTCACCCAGCAGCACCACGTTGGTCTGGCCTTCGCCCAGCATGAGATGTTCGACCCAACGATAGTCTTGCAAACAGGTTTTTCCATCCCGGCCGCTGCTCACGCGCAGGTGGTTTGCCCGGTTCAGGGGCAGCAGCGCCAGCAATTCGCTCCAAGTGGTGGGTTGGCGTCCCTCCTTGAGGGTGAGGATGTATTTCCACTGGTTTTGCCGACAAACCTTGATCACCGTCTCGCAGGCATAAAGCGCATCGCCAATCAGGCAAATGGGCAGACGCGGGAACTGGATTTTGATCCGCTGGGACATGCGCAGAAAAGCCTTGAGTTCGCAATCCTCCTTGTCAGCCACCGGATCGTGCATATCCACCGATTCGTGCATCAATGGAAAAGCCACCCCCTCCGGGCCGCGGATCAAGACCTGCAAGACATAGCGATAACGCGCCTCGGTCCCGCTGGCGCTCTTGCCGCCTTGGGTGAAGTTTTGGCGGCACTTTTCCTGGACAGTGCCATCCACGATCAGCGTGTACCAGTGACCGAAAAGCCGGGAGGAGTCAAAAAATCTGCGTTTCAACAAAAGTCGGATCATCCGCGCAGGCAGTTCCCTAACCTTCTCTGGATCAACCCGGCAGGCATGATAGGAGGCATTATCCGAACAGGTTACGGTGGGCTGCCCCTCAAAGCGTGGATCCGCTGCGCTCTGGCCGCAGAGTTCACCCATGTTCCAAGGCATTTGACCGGTCAAACGCTTTTCATCGAAAGCGTTGCGCGAGCCGGTGCGAAACATAAACGTGGAGATGATGCTCCACCACAGATGAGACCCCTCATAAAGGCAGAACTCTTGGCGGCGGGGATCGGGCAGTTCATTGAGCCACTGGTTAAACTCAGGAAAAACCGCCGCCAAAACCCGTTTGAAATCCCGTGCCGCCTGCCGGCTGTCTAGGGTTGGTTTCGGCTTGCGGCCCGCCGGTTTGCGCTGTGGCCGCGGATGAGGGCCAGGGAGTGGCGGGTGACCTGTCGAATGAGTTTTTTGAGTTGTCGGTAGTTTTGGGTCCATTGTTTGATTTCCGGCGCCAGTTCCATGGGCACATAGACGGTGGTGGTGCGGCCTTTCTTTTTGAAAGTCAAATGCCAGCCGGGCTCGGCGCAGCCGGGGCGTTTAAAGGAGCAGAGACAACCCTCGATGAAGGGGCCAATCTGTCCGATCTGTTTGAGTGTGGCCTGGCGTTGGGTGGAATGCCGATTTTCAACCAAAAGGGATCTTTTCATCTCAATAAGGTAACATACTTATTGAAATAGTCAAATAAAAAAGCGTTCCCGAAGAAAAATTTGAACGTCACTTCGCCACCCGTCTGGCCGCCACTCCGGCATCTCTCAGGATGCCTTTGCCGGAAGGGGGGGACATGCGGGGAGGGCGCCGGAGGGGTCCCTGCCACGAACCAGATGCTTTTTACCGGGCAACAGGGAGGAGTGGCATAAGGCCCCGGAGGCACCCTCCCCGCATAGGGGAGCGTTTTGCCTCTCAATCAAGTCTGGCGCGATGGCTGGACCCACCGTCGTGCCGGATTTTGGCCGGACGAACCCGAAAAATCCCTAATTCGGAACCGCTGGCACAATGATTTCTTTTTTTGCTCGATTCCCGTCAAAAATACATGACTCATTTTTGAGCAGAATGAGTCATGACGAGATAAGTTATCCAATCTTGTATTTCAAATTTCGGATTTTCCACAAATTCCAGTTTTATTGATTCTCGCAAAACAATGGGATTTCGTGAATCAATCACCGATGGGCGCGGCGGTATTGGAGCGGCGTCATGCCCGTGCAACGGCGGAAAAACCGGGCAATATGGGCGTCGGCGGCATACCCCATCGATTGGGCGATCGACGCAATGGGCATGTTGGTTTCGACAAGCAGCCGGCTGATATGCTGGACGCGGGTTCGCGCAATCTCATCGCTCAATGGGTGTCCGGTGACACGTTGAAACCGATCCTGCAACG
>JAQVUB010000506.1 GCA_028699735.1 Lentisphaeria bacterium
GGTAGGTGCCCCCCAAAAGTCAGCGCCCGGAGGGCGCTACAACCCAAACGAACTCATGTCAAAATCGTTTTTATGGGCTTAACGGATGCCAATCAACTTCTCTTGGAGTGGCGCCCTCCGGGCGCTCTGGACTTTGGCAAATTTTACGTAAATCGATATTTTTAATTCGCATTCGACCTACTTTGTGTTATATTATGGGAGGGCGGCGCTGTGCCGTCTGTAAACCACCCCTAGGAGCACAAAGATGGACGAAAAAACGATCGGGATCGAGGAACTTACCAGGGAAGATTTGTTGGACGTGCTTGAGGACGTCCTGAATGGCGGTCTAAAGGCCATACGCGCCATGCGCAGTGGAAAGCCCCGTAAATATGAGATGAAGCGGGAGCGCAAAAAGTCGAACACCGAGATTGTCCGGCTTATACTTACAGAGGCAGGGGTTCCTTTGCACGTAAACGACATCATCCGGATCGCCGGCACCAAACATGGAGTAAAATTCAACCGCGAGTCAATTGTCTCGGCCTTGACAAAGAAAGTACTGGACGAAAACACTTTCCGGCGGACGGGGCGCAATGAGTTTGCGCTTCTGGACAATCCGCAGCCATAGTCTCCAGGTCTTTGTTGTCAAACCTCCCCAGAGCCTTTTTCTACAGGAGAATACCGATGCAATTGCCCAACATGCCAAAAAGCCTTCATACTTGCTTTTTCATGATCATTCACGATCTGTTCGTCAAGGTTAAAGACTTGCGCACACGCGAAAATCTGGAGGCTTTTTCCGTTCCCAGTCTTTTGAGCAGCAATCCGAAGACCATTTCAAGCGCGATCGTTGAACAAGGTTCTGCGTCCGAGGATTGGAGCAGCAGCTACCGGCTTTTCTCCCAAAGCAAATGGGATGCGGAAGATTGCTTTGACCGTCTTCTGGACCGTGGCCTTGAACACATTCCAAAGGACGGAACGGTCGTGATCATGGCTGACGATTCCCTTATGCGAAAGACCAGCATCAACATCAGCATGACCTCCTACATGAAGGATCCAATCGGTCCAAAGTTCCAAACCAATCTTGTCATTGGACAGCGTTTTCTTGAATTTTCCCTCATGGTTTTCTCCCGAAACGGAGAGTTCGGCCGTGCAATACCGGTTTCCTTTGAAATGATACCACCGAAAAGCGCTGAGGAAAAGCGAGAGGAAAAACGCAGGAAAGTGCTGAATGCGGCACTGACAGATTCCCGAAAAAATCTTGCCCAAAGTGAAAATCCGGAAGAAATGTTGAATCTCCGTCTGCAGATGGCATTGCTGAACAACTTGCTTCAGAAGCGGATTCCTGCCGAGACCGTGGAGTTGGTGCAGACGGCAGAGGGAAATGGCGAAAGCCTGGAGGCGATGCTGAATGCGGCACAGTCAAAACTGTCCGGCATCCTGCATGGCAAAAAACTGCTGTCGCAAGAGGAAATTGAAAACGCAGCGTCCAGTCTTTCCTTGTTTTTCCAGAATCAGAGCCAGGAACAGGACGTCCGGAATACAGACGGAAATACCGTGGGGGTCCGGGAGTCCGCCAAAAGGAGCACCGTTTCCGAGATCGCGCGCCTCAGGTGTCAAAAACTGTGCGCAGCGATCAAAAGGAAACGGCCTGATGTAAAAATTGTGGTCGTGGCGGATGGAGGTTTTGCCAACCAGACCTTTTTATGTGGAAATGGCGAGGACGACGCCCTGCCTGCAGATGTTACGGTCATCGTAAGGTGCAGAAAGGATTCAAGCTTTCGGAATTGCAAGGAGAAAGACGGAAAGGTGCAGTATGGAGAAACGGCGCCAACTCCTGAACAGTTGCTGCGGGATCAGAATGTCAAGGCAGAAACCTGTCATGTTTCTGTGCCCCATGGAGACAAGAAACGAACAGTACATGTCAAGTGCCTTGAAAATGTCTACTGGCAGCGCGTGACCGGCAAACGGAAAGGGCACGTTCTATGCATACTCAGTGAAAGTTACAACCTGAACAAGCGGGGAAGACGGTCGCGCACTTCCGAAATGTACCTGTACGTGCTCGGGGAAATGCCCCCTCCAGCAAAAGTCGTCGAATGGTATCTGATGCGATGGGAGATCGAAGTGGGGTTCCGTGACCAGAAATTCGGACTCGGCCTGGGAAAGGCTCAAGTTTGGAACAAACAGTCCGTTGGCAAACATCCAGCTTATGTGGTTTGCTGCTATGCTTCGCTGCTGCTTGCCAGTCTCGATGCATTTGACGGCAAGTGCCCGGACGAAATGAACGGTCCAAAATGGGACCGCAGTTTCAAAAACAGAAGAATGTCGTTACGTTCAATGCTCCGGCAACTGGGAAAAGAGCAGCGAAGTGCACATGAACAGAATGGAAACACGGTAGAAAGGCAGGGAAAGGCATCCTGATCATATGAAGTAGCATCTGAAGACACAACGCATGGACAGTAGAGCCGTTTTTTTTCGAAAACCACGGTGAAACAAGGAGGCGGCGTGTCTGAAAATTTGCCAAAGTCCAGGTGCCACCATCGGTGGCCAGCCAGTAACGGGCGATGGAAATGATTTTGGCTGCATCACCAGAACTGAAACTCTTGCATACGTCCTCGTCAATGCCCGATTCCCGGCCAACCCAGTCCAGGATGGCG
>JAQVUB010000507.1 GCA_028699735.1 Lentisphaeria bacterium
ATAATGTCATGACTGGCCACATTGTTCAAATTGGCCACCATCCCGACACCACAGGCATCATGCTCTTGTCGAAAACTGTAAAGGCCCTGGTCACACGGTACCTGAAGCCCGCTGCACTGTCGATCATTCATAATTAATCCTGACCCTGATATTTACTCGAATTGTCAAAACTAGAAGAACCCATTAGCACATGTCATGCCAAAAGATTTTTTTTAACCACGAAAGGCACGAAAAAACACGAAAATTTATTATGGGTTAATGCCTTTACGTATGGGCATACGCGCGAATATTTAACCTTGCATGTTGATGATCCGACCGATCAGTCAGATCGGTCGGATCCGACAGATCTCCTGGGACGGGCCAAGGTTTACGAAAATCGGTAAATTTGAAGAGCTATATTACGATTATGTAAGATTTTTTTGGCAGGCATTCCCGTTTTTTCTGCTAAATGTTTTGG
The DNA here is from genome assembly GCA_028699735.1 of Lentisphaeria bacterium. Taxonomy (GTDB): domain Bacteria; phylum Verrucomicrobiota; class Lentisphaeria; order Oligosphaerales; family Oligosphaeraceae; genus JAQVUB01. Next base: position 458 of record JAQVUB010000507.1, read on the forward strand.
CATGTCATTTGCTATATACCGGGGGTTGTGATTGGCCTTTGCCAGTAATTTTGAGTATTCAATTAAGAAAGGAAGAGGCATACAGGTATGAGTAACTTTGGGCGAGTACATGCGATCAATGCAGTAGCGGAGCGGACTTTTGCAGAGCCCTGTCCGGTTGCCAAGGCGTCGATTGATTTTTATGGGGAGGATGTATTCAATGCGGATGCGATTCAGCAGTATCTTCCGAAAGGGACTGCGGACAAGCTGCTGCTGACGATCAATGAAGGACTTCCGCTTGATCCGGCGATTGCCGGCGATGTTGCACATGCGATGAAGGATTGGGCGATGACCCGCGGTGCAACTCATTTCACGCACTGGTTCCAGCCGTTGACCGGAGGCACTGCCGAAAAGCATGATGCCTTTCTGGAAGCGACCGGCATGGGTCAGGCACTGATGGCGTTTTCCGGCAAAAACCTGATCATGGGTGAACCCGATGCGTCGAGCTTTCCGTCCGGAGGTTTGCGCTGCACCTTTGAAGCGCGTGGGTATACCGCCTGGGATCCCACCAGCCCTGCTTTCATCAAACGTCACAGCAATGGAGCGACTCTGTGCATCCCGACGGCATTTTGTTCCTATACAGGGGAAGCTCTCGACAAGAAGACTCCTCTTTTGCGTTCCTTGCAGGCTCTTGACAAGTCCGTGCGTCGTTTAATGAAGGTCTTTGGTCAGCCGGATGCGCATACGCGTGTGACGCTTGGACCCGAACAGGAGTATTTCCTGATTGACAAGAAGTTCTATCTGCAGCGTCCGGATCTGCTGCAGACCGGGCGCACCTTGTTCGGGGCTCCTCCGGCCAAACATCAGCAATTGGAAGATCACTATTTCGGCGCCATTAAACCCCGCATCCTGAATTTCATGAATGAGGTCGAGATCGAGCTGTGGAAATTGGGCATTCCAGCGAAGACGCGTCACAATGAGGTGGCTCCTGCCCAGTTTGAACTGGCACCGATGTTTGAGGAACTCAATCTGGCGGTTGACCATAACATGATGATCATGGAAGTGCTGCGCCAGGTTGCTGACCGTCATGGCCTGGTCTGCCTGCTGCATGAAAAACCGTTTGCTGGTGTGAATGGTTCGGGCAAGCACAACAACTGGTCAGTCAGCTATGGTGGCCGAAATCTGTTTGACCCGGGCAGTGACCCGCATCAGAATGCCATTTTCCTGACCATGCTCGGCGCCATTGTCCGGGCGGTTGATCTGCACAGCGATCTGCTGCGAGCCAATACCGCCAGCGCCGGTAATGACCATCGCCTTGGAGCCAATGAAGCCCCGCCGGCAATCATCTCGATATTCCTCGGCGAACAGCTCTCCGATGTGATCAGCCAGATCGAAAACGGCAGCGTTTCCTGCAGCAAGAAGCCCGGCAAAATGCTGATCGGGGTCGATACACTGCCATCGCTGCCAAGGGATGCGACCGACCGCAACCGCACCAGCCCGTTGGCTTTTACCGGCAACAAATTTGAATTTCGCGTGCCGGGTGCCAGTCAGTCCTGCTCGGGGGTCAACGTCATCCTCAATACTATCATGGCGGAATCTCTGGATTACTTCAGTGAGCGCCTGGAGAAACTGGAAGCGGAGGTCTTCAACTGCGGCCTGCAGAAACTCCTGCAGGAAGTGCTGCGTAAGCATAAGCGCATTATTTTCAATGGCGACAACTATGCTCAGGCCTGGAAAGATGAGGCCGAAAAACGGGGCTTGCCGAATATGCCCTCAACCATGGATGCCATCCGCATCCTGAAAGAGGAAAAGAAACAGGCTGTCTTTGAAAAATACGGGGTCTATTCAAAGGCAGAAATGACTTCACGGTTTGAGGTGTTCTTGGAGGAATACCATCGCAAAATCCGCATTGAGGGTCAGATTGGCTTGGAGATTGCCCGCAGTATGATCATACCCGTGGTTGCCGATGAGTACAGCCGGCTGGCTACCGCTCTGAAGGTGGCACAGCAGGACAGCCTGAAAGCCGGTACCAGTGGATTGCGTCAGTCCGCGGAAGCGCTTGGACGGGGTCTGGATGAGCTTTGCTTTCGCAGTGATGCTCTGGAAGAGGCTTTGAAAGGTGTCCACGAAGGCATTATTGTTGCGCTGGCTGATTTGCGCAAAGCGGTCGATGCCATGGAATACCTGGT
>JAQVUB010000508.1 GCA_028699735.1 Lentisphaeria bacterium
CAATGATTTCTACAAAAACGCGGTCATCAAGCAGGATGGCATCGGTCAGGCAGGGCTGACTGACACCTCCCTGGACTTGCCTTCCCTCAAACGTATCAAACAAGTGACAGACCTGCCCTGCCCCGGCAGAAACCGCTTGCGAAAACAAATCCGGCGTACAATGCGTATGACCAATGGAAACCTGCACTCCCCTGCTGCACGCCACGCGGATTAAGTCCATACCATCAAGAATCTCAGGCGATATGGTCATTACGCGTAAAGTCCCTTCGGCAACCTCCAGCAAGGCCTCAAGCTCGGCAACGGACGCGGCACGCAGATATTGAGCATTCATGCCGCCTTTGGCATCCGGAGCAATAAAAGGGCCTTCCAGATGCGTACCGAGAAAATGCGCACCGGCATGTTCGCTTTTTGCCAGGAAAGCACCATTTTGCACAAAAGCCATGATTTTTTCCCAGCGGTCCGGGGATAATGCCGGGCAGATTCCAGTTGTTCCGGTACGCGGAGCGAATTCGGCAATTCCACGAAGGGAATCCCGATCCCCTGTGCCATAGGGACCCAGTCCATGAAAATGCAGATCGATGAAACCGGGAAGAATCAGCGGTGCGCCAGAACGGGCTTCGCCTTGCCGGGTGATCCCATCAATCACCCCCCCTCCAATCGTCAACTCCCCAAAACACAGCTCGCCCGGCAAAACCAGATTGCCTGTCAATTTTTCCATTTGCGTCTTCACTTCCTCGTAATATCTCTCGCCCTGAAGCCTTCCGTTCAGTGAATGGAAGGCGTTCCGGCGGCTTTCGTTATGTCTTCACTGTTACGCTTTCGCATGCCATCCTGGATTCCCAGCAGGAAGGATTTGACAGCATTTCCCAGGATATTCTGCTTGTAGCCCCCCTCCTGCACCACCAGACTTGGCAGAGCCAGTTCTCCCAGTTGGCTGCCCATCTGATAATAATCTTTGCTGATGAATTGCCAGGTACCGGTCGGATCCCCTTTGGAACCATCCAGACCCAGGCATATCACCAGGTACTTTGCCTGAAATCGTTTTACCCGGTGCAAGGCCTTTGCCAGGGTGGCCTGATATTCCTCAGCACCCAGCTGTTCCGGCAGCGGATAATTGCCATTGAAGCCTTTCCCTGCGCCTTCGCCCAGCTCGTCGGCAAAGCCTGAAAAATAGGGATACGCGAAGCTGGGATGTCCATGCAAGGAAATGGTCAGCACATCCTGCCGCTGGTAAAAAATCTGCTGCTGCCCATTGCCATGATGGTAATCCAGATCAACCATCGCTACCCGCCCGTAAGGACTCAAATATTGTGCCGCAATAGCCGCATTATTGAAATAACAAAATCCGCCAAAAAAACCGCTTTCTGCATGGTGGCCGGGTGGACGTACCAGAGCATAGGCCAGGCGGCGCCCGGAAATCAGTTCCGAGGCCGCACTCAATGTGCAGTCCACCGCATGCCGAGCCGCCAGATACGCCTGCCGGCTGATCGGAGTAAAGGTGTCCACACAGAAATATCCGGCCCGCGTCGGCAAATCTTTCGGGGGACGCAGGCGGTTGCGGATCGGAAAAACATAGGGATAGAGCGGTGCGGAACCGTCAATCTGCTGAGAAACGCGCTTGAAATACTCCACATAGGCGCGGCTGTGCACAGACAGTACGGCCTCTTCGCCAAAATGCCGTGAAGACAGGATGGAAAATTCCGGCGACGCTTTCAGTACTTTCAAGATCGATTTTACGCGTGCAGGGGATTCCACATAACCATGTTCGCGTACATGATGAATGCTGTGCTGGTCGCTGACCACCACCGCAATCCGCGTCAGCTCACTGGTGGCCTGCTGAATCTGCTCGACCGGCTCCCGTGCACTCTGATAGCGCGGCGGACGCAGTTTTACCGGATCGTCAACAATCGACTCAAGCACCATGTTGACATAAGACGGCGTACATAAATCCGCATATTTCCGGCGCAAAATGGCGGAAACCACTTCGCGAACCCAGGCCGCCGGCAAATCCGCATCATTGCCCAAGGCATCAAACACCAGATAGGGCGGATTATCGCCATCGGGTTTGACCGGCGTCTCATACGCGGTGCCGATGATTGGACGGGCATCATAGCGTTCGTAAAAGCGCAAACGGGCCCGGTTCTGCTGCAAAATCACCGCATCCCGGCAGAGAGCCGGATCATCCGGCAGGCATTCAAAAAAAATCCCCCGCACCTTCAACTGCATCGCCTCACTGCGGACACGGTCATACAGCGCAGCCCCCAAGCCACGCCCGGAAAAACGCGGATCACTGGCCAGATAATCCAAAAACGCAAAACCAAGATCGGCATCATAATCCAGCAAAGCCAGCCCGCGAAGCTGATACTGTAAGGTCTCCACTACATACAAAATTGTCCGGAAACCATATTTCAACGGATGCCGCAAAACTTCCGGAATCCGGTCAATTTTCTGACTCTCCAATCCGGCAAACTGCTCTTTCAGCATAGCCTGCACCTGACGCAGACTTTGCTGATTGACCTCTGCCAGATCATCAAAAATTCGCCGTATCCGGATCATAAGCCAGGCTCCTCGTGAAAAAAACAGAATTCATTAACGAGTAATATAATTCTTGCACCCTGCAATAG
>JAQVUB010000509.1 GCA_028699735.1 Lentisphaeria bacterium
ACTACATCTAAGTTGCAGAATGTCTAAGGGCTAACATGGAATTTGAACATAAGAAGTTCGGCAAGTGCGTTCTGAAAGACCTCACGCAAAAGATGCTTGAGGATTTTCACCTCGACATGAAGGGCAAGGAAAATCAGCCGTTGTCGGTGTGGCGTGGGGATAGCGTTAGGGCGGCTGTGAAGCAGGAGTTCCTGCTTGAGCCGAAGTGGACGTTGGAAGACGTGGATAACGCTAATCCCGGTCACATTATCTGGCTGGCTGACTGCATTGCCAAACTGTTTAGCGAGGCAATGCACCTTGACCCTTTATCCTGATAGCCGCTGCCGACTTTGCGGCTGGAAAAGGTGAAATGCCGCGATTGTTGGAGCTTGCGCTTGAATGTGAAGAGTATCAGAGCTTACCCTACTCCGGCGGTGTCATGGAGCAACCAGCTGGCTTGTTGCGCAAAATGAGACAGGTTGGCAATGTATATAGGGCGTTCCGGGAGTACGAGCGCAAAGGCAAAGTGCCGGGTGAAAGCGCAAAGTGGAAGAAAGAGCACTCGGATATTTGGGATATTGTGAGCCAGGTGAATGAATTGAGAGTGAAGTATGGCTGATCTGAAAATTGTCATTAGCGCGCTGAATAAAGCCAGTGGCGACCTGAATAAGGTCAAGCAGGACATATCCGGCGTGAAGGATGCCGGCGAAAAGGGCGGAACTGCTATTCAGGGTTTCGGTGATAGTTTAAGCGGCATGATGGGCAAAGCAGCTCTTGTCGCTGGTGTAGTGGCTGGCGTTGGTCTGGCTATGAAAGAAGTGTATGAATCAGCAAAGGAAGCTGCCGAGCTTGATTATGCAGCCGCGAGATTCGGCAACCTGACAGAATCTATTGGAACAACATCGGATGCGCTATTAACGGATATGAAAGCCGCTACCAAAGGAATGGTGAGCGATGCTGATCTTATTGCGAGTGCCGGTGACTTTATGGCACTTGGGCTTGCCAAAACGCATGATGAAGTAGTGAGGCTTACCACCGTTGCTGGCGCGCTTGGTATGAATATGAACCAGCTCGTGCTGACATTGACGAACCAAACGACCATGCGCTTTGATGCGTTAGGCGTAAGTGTAGATGGTTTTGATGCGAAGGTGAAAGCATTAGAAGAAAGCGGCATGAGCGCAAGTGAGGCTTTTTCAGAGGCATTCTTACAGCAAGCGGAAGAACAAATACGCAAAGTAGGAAGTGCATCTGATTATGCTATTGGTGATGTAAAAAGATTTGAAGCCTCAATTGAAAATCTTGGCAACACAGCCAAAGAAGCATTAATCCCGATTGCAAACAAAATATTACCAGAAATAACAGAAAAATTAGATAACCTGAACCGGACACAGCAATTCAACAGGTTAAGAACTGATATTGAAGGTTTTGGTTTATCTGTGGATGGGCTGACCGCACCTTTTGAAACGTTTTTCGGGCAATTTATCAAGACAGATGAAACGCTTGTCAAACAAATGTCTATGTTCAAAAAATGGGCAAATACAACTTATGATGGATATGTCAAGTCTGGGATGGGTGCAGATGAAGCCAGAGCAAAGGTCATTGAATTATATAATACTTACGGCATTGGCGTGTTTGCGGTTCAAGATTGGGCTGATTCCAACTATGAAAGCGCCGCTGGGATGGCAGCAGCACAAGCGGCAGCGGAATCTGAAGCGCCTGCTATTCAATCGGTTGCCGATGCGACTAACAATGCAGACGCAGCAATGCGTGCTTATTCGGAATCACTGCTATTCAAAATTGCGTCTGAAGGATTAAGTGAAGAAGGTGCGCTCGCGCTTGCGCGTGCAATGGGGCTGATTGATCAAAACACCGTTGCCGCAACTGAACAGGTCAATTTCTATCAAGGGTTATTGGACTCTGGAATTATCACGCAACGACAATACAACCTGTTGGTTGCTGATTTGGCAGATAACATTGAGAATCTACCAGAGGGGAAAAATCTGGAAGTTACGACAAACTCCGAAGAAGTGCTTGCCGTTCTTGCAGAGATCGAGATGCGCAAGTTTAAGAACAAGTCACTGACAGTTGACGTAGACCTCGACACTTCCGCAGTTGACGGTTACAGCCCGCCTAACAAATACGGCACGATCACTTACCTCCCGAGTCGAGGTATGAATCAAGCCGTAGGCGGTCCAGTCACAGCCGGGCAACAATACAACTGGCAGGAGTACGGCTATCGTGGCGAATTGTTTGTTCCATCCAGCGACGGCTTCATATTGAGCCGGGCGGATGCGGAGCGTGCCTTGTCACGCGCGCTTGCAGGGGATCAGTCAGCGCTTGACCCGGACGCTATCGGCAAGGCGGTTGCAAAGGCAATAGCGAACGTGGTAAGTGGAAAGAGCGGCGGCGGCAACGTCTACAACCTGACGATGCCGACTTCCAGCAACCCGGCGGACGTGAGGACAGCATTTGAATTAATGGAGGCGTGGGGCGCATAATGACAGCACCTGTTTTAGCACATAAGAAGTTTTATATCATCAAGCCGGCGGCTGGCACGAACCAGATTAAGAACCCGCGCTTTGGGCCGCCCGACTTTGTAGAGGACTGGCTTCCTTACGGCACTGGCGTGACTATCG
>JAQVUB010000510.1 GCA_028699735.1 Lentisphaeria bacterium
TGTTAATGATCGGTGCTATAGAGCCATTTGGTGATCGCCGCAATGAAGCCACTTCATGATCGCCGCAATGAGGCCAGTTGATGATCGGCGCAATGGAGCCAACGGCATTCAAAGGTTTCAAAAACATTTCGGACCGCAATGATAAATCCGGTATCCTTTCGGAAACACCATATCCGGGAGGATGTCATCATGGCAAACAGGAGGTTCGAAATGTATGAGTATCGTCAGGTGATTCATCGCATGCGAATGGGAGAAAGCGACCGGGCTATTGCAAGGTCAAAGTTAATGGGTCGTTTGAAGTGCGCTCAGGTGCGCGCGGCGGCGGAGGAAAACGGCTGGCTTAAAGACGCGCCTTTGCCCGAAGACCATGCGCTGGTTGAGATTTTTAAGCATAATGCGCCGAATACAACCCACGATTCCTATTGTCTGCCGCATGAAGAGCAGATCAAAAAGTGGTTTGACGCAGGCATTAATGGAACCGCCATACATCGGGCGCTGGCGGAGCAGTTTGGATTTTCCGGCAGTTATTCATCCGTTCGTCGCCGGTTAAAAGAACTTCGACGGGAAAATCCCGGCGCGAGCTGCATGCTTGACTTTGAGCCGGCAGAGGCCGCCCAGGTGGATTTTGGCAAAGGCCCCGTCATCATCGACGTCTTCAGCGGCGATGAGATCAAAACCTGGATATTTGTTATAACCTTGTGCTTCAGCCGTCACATGTACGCCGAAATCGTCGCCGATCAGAAGGTTCCCACCTGGCTGGCCTGTCACCGCAGAGCTTTCGAATTCTTCAACGGCGTTCCGCGCAAGCTGATCATCGACAACGCCAAGTGCGCCGTCGTTCGCGCCTGCTTCCGTGATCCGGAAGTGCAGCGGTCTTACGGCGAGCTGGCCGAGGGATACGGATTTTTAATCTCCCCGTGTCCCCCCCGGGAGCCTCAGATGAAGGGGCGCGTGGAAGCCGGCGTCAAGTATGTAAAAAACAGCTTTGTGCCGCTTCGTCAGTTCAGGACTCTGACCGATGCCAACGAGCAGCTGAAACGCTGGCTGCTGGAAACCGCCGGCAACCGCATTCACGGAACTACCCGGCAAAAACCCCTGACGATGTTTGCAGAAACGGAAAAACACATGCTGAGGCCCTTGCCGGACGTGCCGCCGGAGATGGCGCAGTGGACTCGAGCAAAACTGCACGGCAACTGTCATGTCCAGTTCGAAAAGTCATATTACTCGGCTCCGTTCAGGCTGGTGCATCAAACCCTGTGGATCAAAGCCACCGACAATACGGTAAAGCTTTATCATGATTTGAATCTGGCGGCGGTTCATTCCAGGTTGAAAAAACCCGGATTAAAATCCACCGTGGATGAGCACCTGCCCCCGGAAGCGCTGGCGTATAAGATGCAGGACTCCCAGTGGTGTCTGAAGCAAGCGCAGGCCATTGGGCCTTGCTGTTGCCGGTTTGTTCGCGAGCTGTTCGCCAATCGCGTTCTGGATAATCTTCGGGCCGCCCAGGGGGTGATCGGGCTGGGCAAAAAGTACGGTTCGGCCCGCCTGGAAGCCGCCTGCCAACGGGCGCTTTTTTTTGGCAACCTCAAATATCGCGCGGTTAAAAGCATTCTGGTTCAAGGTCTGGATCAATTGCCCCTTGAAGGCGAACAGACCCTTCTTCCATCCGCCTACACGACTTCGGGGCGCTTTATGCGCACCGGCGCCGAGCTTCAGGCGAATTAAAGGAGGATGCCATGAACCCGATGCCCGAATTGATCCCGATGCTCAAACAGCTTCGTCTGTCCGGCATTTTGGACTCGATCGAGTCCCGCAACCGGCAGGCCATCGACGACAAGCTTTCCTACATGGATTTTTTAGCCTCCATCATTCAGGATGAAATCGCCAGACGAACTCAGAAGCGTCTGGAAACGGCGCTTCGCAGGGCCAACTTCCGCAATCAGAAAACTCTGGAGGGGTTTGATTTTGCGTTCAACCCCAGCATCAATCGCGGTCTGATCATGGATCTGGCTTCATGCCGATTTATTCAGGAAAAGGTCTGCGTATTTGTTGTCGGTCCCTGCGGCACCGGTAAAAGCCATATAGCTCAGGCGCTGGGGCACTGCGCGATCCGCAAAGGATACGATGTGTTGTTTACCAGCGTGTCCAGGATGCTTTCTCAGCTTAACGCCGCACGCGCCAACAACGGCTTTGACCGGCAATTTGCCAAGTTAGCGTCCGTGTCTCTGCTGATTATCGACGACTTTGGTCTCAAGCCGTTAAAAAACGCCCAGGATGAGGATTTTCATGACGTCGTCGCGGAACGCTATGAACGGAAAAGCACTATCATAACCTCTAATCTTGACGTCCCTGAATGGACGGAAGCCTTCCCGAACCGAATACTCGGCGCAGCCACTATCGACCGCCTGCGCCATGGAGCTTATAAAATCGTCCTGGAAGGAAAAAGTTACCGATCTCCGCATACACATGAACATTGTCAAAGAACCAACAAAAAATCAGAAAAAGGAGGCGAATAAAACTGATTTGAAAGGGTCGTCCGAAATCGTTTTTGGAGCTTTTTGAGTGGCTCCATTACGGCGATCTTGACTGGCTCTATTAAGGCGATCATTGACA
>JAQVUB010000511.1 GCA_028699735.1 Lentisphaeria bacterium
TAACGCAGCAGATCCGTATATTTCAAATGACTGCCGCCAAAAATATCGAGGGCGCTGCCGACAGTAAAATCAATACGGTTCTGCCCGGCTTCAGCAATCTGCTGCAAGTCGTTCAGGCTGCAGATCCCGCCTGCATAGGTCACTGGCAGAGGACAGTTCTCCGCCAGGCATTGCAACAACGCTGAATCAATGCCGCTTTGCTTGCCTTCCACATCAACCGCATGAATCAGAAATTCCGAACAATATTCTCCCAGCAAAGCAAAATGCTGCGCATCCAGCACCAGGCTGGTCAGAGTCTGCCAGCGGTTGCAGGCAACCACAAAGCGTCCCGCCTGACAACGACAGCTTAAATCAAGAACGAGGCGTTCGGGAGTCACCAGAGAGCTCAAAACCCGCAATCGGTCGAGACTGAATTCCTGTTCAGGAAAAAGATAGGAAGTGACAATGACTTTCGATGCTCCCGCAGCCAGCCATTCCAGAGCATTTTCCGGGCTGATACCCCCGCCTATCTGCAAACCGCCGGGATAGGCCGCCAGGGCTTCCCGGGCAGCAGCCTCATTGCCTTTGCCAAGCATGATGACATGCCCGCCGGTCAAAGCGTCACGACGATACATCTGTGCATAGTACGATGCTGGCTGGCTGGCAACAAAATTGGTCTGCAAATCAGCAGAATTTTCGGCAAGGGTCGAACCGACAATCTGCTTGACACAACCATTATGAAGATCGATACAGGGGCGAAAACGCATGCTCAATTCATCCAGTATTGTTTCAGTTTGCCATGATTGCCAATTTTACAGCAAGACGCTTCGCTACGTTGCAAAAGGTATTCCTGCACGCTACCTGCTTCTGCCCAGAACTTGAATTCGTCATTGGCCAATACTGCCTCTGCCAGGCAGGCGAATTCATAAAATCCATCATCACGTACCAGGCTGATCACGCTGCCATCTTCCGGTTTGAACGCGCAAACATGTTCTAGAACCTCCGCTTTCGGAGCGAAACGGAAGACTTTTGCAATATGCGGAAAAGCGGTCACAAAACCAATCCCTTCATAGGCGCTGGCGGCGAAGTCCGAAGCAAATTGATCTTTGCTGATTTTGCAGCGGGCCCATTCGTAACGCTCCGGCGAAGGGCGCCCGCTTATGCTGCAATAGTAAATCTTGAAAACCGATTTTCCATCCGCTTTTCGGACAAGCCGGAAATCATCGATTTCCGCCTGATAGCTTGAACATGCTTCAACAATCATAAAAAACTCCTATTTGAAATTTTGCGCATCATCAATCATCACAAGCGGGACGCTTGCGCCACTTTTTAAAAACACCATTGCTTCGCGATAGCCCTGAAAGCCCAGTCCAGCGATGGTTTTGCAACAGGCCATACCCGCGTAGGATATCTGCCGGAACTCTTCGCGTTGCTGTACAGCACTCAGATGCACTTCCACGGCCGGAATCTGGACGGCTTTGAGAGCATCCAGGATGGCAATGCTGGTATGGGTGTAAGCTGCCGGATTGATGACAATCCCATCGTATTTGCCAAGAGCTCCCTGGATGGTATCGACCAGAGCCCCTTCATGATTGGACTGATAACAGTCAACATCAAGCTGCAGTTCAGCAGCACATTGCCGAATAAAATCCAGCAGCTGTGCATACGTTTGCTGCCCGTAAATCTGCGGTTCACGGATTCCCAGCATATTGATATTCGGCCCATTAATGACCAGAATTTTTTTCGTGCCGCTTCGTGTCTTTTCGTTGTTAAAAAAAACCTCTGTAAAATCGTCCAGGATAGCCTGCACAACCTGCTGCAATGGCCCCTGATTGTCCACAACGCAATCCGCAGCCAGAAGATAGAGCGCAGCGCGCTGCTCGAAGAGCTTCTCGAGTGCGTTCGCCGAGCTGGAAAGCGGTCTTCCCTTCCTGGCCAGCAATTGCAGCTCCCGCTGCAAATAATAAATCCGTCCCGTTTGTTTCAACTGCCGGATATTTTCCGCATTGAGCACCATTCCGCCACCGGTGGCAATCACTTTCCCCTTTAACTGCGAACAAATCCCGGCAATTTCAGCTTCCTGCGCGCGAAAAAAAACCTCGCCATGCTTTGCAAAAATTTCCGCCACTGGAAGCTGCGTCTTTTGCTCGATGAGCTGATCGGTATCGAGAAAATCGCGTTTCATTTGCTGTGCAAGCAAATGCCCAATGCTGGACTTTCCGCAGCCCGGCATGCCAATGAGCACAATGTTTGTTTCAGAATTTTCCATCAGCGCTCTCGGGCATCACCGGCTCAATTCGTTGCTAGAGGAAGGCTCTTGCGGCCAGGGGGTTCCGGTAGACCATTCTGCCGGCTTGCCTTTTTGCTGGCGTTCAAGCCAGTCAAAGGCCGGCCAGCTGAGCAGATCGTGCCCGCCTTCAAACAACGACAATCGAACCATTCTGGATTGTTTGCGCAAATAGACTTTATATTTGCCGAAGGCGGGATCCTGATCCGCCCACAGCAGATGCTCCGGAACCCGTTCGTGAAGAACGATGTAATCAATATCCTCCTGAGCGATTTTATCCTGCGGAGCCGCCAGCAGGTTATAAGCATGAATTGCCTGACTGACCGGTACACTGCCCGT
>JAQVUB010000512.1 GCA_028699735.1 Lentisphaeria bacterium
CCCAGGGCATGCTTTCGCCGTTAGGAAGCTCCTTCTCCAATTTTTTCCACATGACAACCAGTGCGGAATCCACCAGGATGCGTTCCTGCTGAACATTCAGGGAATAACGGCTGTCAGCATCGGTCAGCGCTTCGGCTGCGTCAAGCAAAAACTGGCTTTTCCGAAAGAAATCCAGTGTCAAATAAGGCCTTTGCGAAGTTTTCATGGCGGAGAGGTTGCCATATTCTGCAGGCACGGAGGCAATGCTGTCTTCCAGGTGATTGAGGTAGCCCAGCATCGGTTTGGCAGCCGGGCCATAATACCCCGGCATGAAAATATCCAGCAGATCCTGCAGTTGATGTGAGGGATCCTGCATCAGTTTCCAGCCGGCCCAGGTTTTCAACGTGTAGAAACTGCTCAGGGGTTTGATTTCGTTTTCCACAAAGATGCGCTCCATCTTGAACTTCTTCAGCAGCCGCAATTCCTGGTGCAGATTGCGCAGGTTGACCCAGGGTGAGAGAAACCCTTCATGATAGAGCACCCAGTAGCCCCAGATCCCTGAGTGCCGGCTGAGTTTGCTCCAGCTTTCCAGCAGAGCGGTGGCTTCCCGGTTGACCGGATGATTCCGTGGCCGGAAGAGGTCCGGGAACCATTCCGGCAGCCAGTTGGGATTTCCAGCGCGGATGGCGTCTCCTGCCCATTCTCCGTTGAGTTGTCCAACCCGGATCAGGACATTGTCGCGTGGCCGGACATTCGCCGGCGGTTTGCTGGTATTGGCGTATGCCCAGGTTTCGATCAAGGCGTCGGGATATTCCTCTTTGATGTTGTCAGCGAGATAATTGATGAAGTCCAGCAATGCCGCGCTGTCGGCCTGTCCCTCCCGGCTTAGCTTGCTGCAACCTTCGCATTGGCAAATCCAATGGTTGTCATTCTGGGTGATGCCGATGGCATAAGCAGCTTCCCGTCCCTCTTTGCTGGCGGCGACTGCTGCGGCCTCGGCGGCGAGGTGGGCGCGGAGCTGTTCCAGTACAGAGGCTCTGGCGCCGGGGTGGGACAGGCAAATCTGACCTGGCCCGTGGCCACTGGTAGACTGGGGGCGTTTTCCTGCGGCGTTGAGCGCCAGAAATTCCGCTTTGTCTTCAGGGAATTTATTGCTGTATGTCCAGAAAGTATGTGTACCGATGCTGTATCCGAAGCCCAGTTTTGCGGGTTTGGGTTTCGTGTCCTTATTGCGGGCGCGCAACAGGTTGTCACTGTCCACTCCATGCTGTCCGGTATAAATAAAGCGGTCGGGGAAAGCCGGTTTACCCTGTCTCCGGAATGCTTTCAGGCGCAGTTGTGGTTGCTTGGGAATGACCTGGTTGTGCACGTCGAACCAGTAACAGCCCAGCTCTTTTTCTAGAAATTCATAGACGGCATATAGCGTACCGCGGGGTTGTCCACCGCTCAAAATCAGGTTGTTCCCTTTGCTTCTGAGCACCCACTCTTCAACGCCAAGGCTGGAAAAGTCGATGCCCTGACTGCGGGCAAATTCTGTCTGTCCGACATAAATCGCCTTGCTGGCCAGTGGATTATCATATTCGCGCCGGATTGCGAAGGGCACTCCACAAATCTGTTCAAGATGCTTGCTCAGTTCCTCCGCCGCAAATTGTTCCGCGGGGATGGCCTGCTCGGCGAGAAGAATTACATAGTCAGTTTTACCATTACTGGCCAGTTCGAGATTGCTTCCAAAGAGCCAGGCAGGTAAGGCCTGAAGGCTGCAGGGCAGCAGGGCAAGAAAATAAACGGCAAAAAGGGCAGACGCGGGGCAGAAAAGCCGGTTCCACAGATTTGGGTAATTTGTTAGGAAAATCATTTTTTTCTCTCAAGTTAAAATTAGCGATGCATTGGGGTTCCATCTTCCAGGCGCCAGTCATAGATGGACTGAACACTGTATTGATTCAAAGCCAGGCCACTTGTGAAATCCAGGACGGATCCATCCGCCCAGAAGTTGTTTGCCCGACCGCTGTGCCGGAAATGCATGACGTGACCCGCGCCGGAAGCGTTGCCAATCGTATAGAACTGATGCGGCACATTGCTGAACCAGGCCGAACTCTTAAGGTAACTGTCTGCCAGCAGCCAGATTTTGGAAGCCTTGCTGGTGCTAAGACGATAGTCCAACGTATTGGAATTGTAGGTGTTGTATTTTTCAGGACTGTTATTCAGGCCAAAGGTGGTATAAATCTTGCTGCTGCTCTCGACAAATGCAAAACTGGGACAGCGCAGCGCCTGGTATGATTCAATGAACTTTTGCGCGACCAGCACCTGATTCCAGGTCAGCGCACCGCCATTGCCGGAAGGACGGGGAATCCATCCGTCATAGTCATCGGAATACATCAGCAGAGCCATGCCACTCTGCTTGAGGTTGCTTTTGCAGTTGACTGCTCTCGCTCTGGCGCGTGCCTTGCTCAAGGCTGGCAGCAGCATGCTGGCCAGGATAGCAATGATGGCAATGACGACAGTTACATATTTGTATTTTATTATAATTGCATTATATTATCTGTTATTTTCGTCAGATTTTTCTAAACAGGAAAGCGCATCAGATGCAAGCAATTATTTACGCTCGCCAATCCAGCGGCAGG
>JAQVUB010000513.1 GCA_028699735.1 Lentisphaeria bacterium
GTTTACATTGTCGGAGTTACAACCAGCGATCTCGACAGTCTGATGACTTTTCTGCCGTGGCTTTTGGAATTCGAATCGCAATATAAGGCGGGATTGGTCAAATTTCTGGTGGTCAGGAACCAAGTCGATGGAAATGATGAAGTTCAGTACAGAGAGATTCTTGCTTCCTATATGGAGAAGAAAATGCCTGACGCATTGATGTTGTCCCTGAATAATCTGAACCGGATGTATATGGCGGCTATCCGCCGGGCCAGAACTTCCTATGGCCGGGTTGGCAGGGAACCTGTGGCAATTCCCAATATGGGTTTGATGAGCATCTTCCGCTGCCAATCCGAATTTTCCGCAATTAAAAAAGCCCTGGCCCCACTTTTCCCCGCTGTTGAAGCAAACGGAGGGCTGGAATGAATGACGCTGCCGTTCAGATTGCTTCGGAGGAAGAACGCGATCTGATCGCCCGGCTGGTTCGCATGGGGGCGGTCGCGCCCGTGAACCTTGCCGCGCTTTCCCGCGATCAGGTCGAGGAGATCACCGCCGGACTGCCGACGGTCTATGAGTGCCGTTATTCCGTATCGGACATGGATCGGCGGGAGCGGGAAATCCGTTGTTGCGATTTGAGTCCGGAGGCGGTGAACCGTCAGTTTTTCCGCCGGATGGCCGGGGAAAAGATGAGTTCATTCCCTACTCAAAAATTGGAAACATCCTATTCTCCGGAAACCTGGAGCGCGTATCTCCATCAGGAGTTCGGACAGGTGGAAGCCGATACGCTCCGGGAACGATTCTCGCAGTGGGGAATTCCTCTCGCACCGGAATCTCTGAAAGACGGATTCTGTCGGGACCAGGTGGAAAATCGGCGTGTCGCGCAAGAAATGTTTCACGATACGCAGACGGAACTGTTTGCGCGGCTGATCTGTACGGAGGTGGTGGAACCGTTCGATTTTGAACGGATTTCCGGGCTGGAGGCGGAAGACCGCATCAACACCCTGCCGGCACTGCTGTGTTCGGAATGCATCTGGAAGGAAGGCGACGACTTCCATCGGGCAAAATTCTATAACGTCGCCGAGTTCAACATCAAGGAGGTGCATCATGTAGAAAACGACTGGGGATATTACGACGACCCGGAATTGACCGGAATGGCGGAGGAAGTCATTCGAAGCGGTTCCGGCACCCTGCGTTTGCAGGAAAGAAGGTTTTTCGACGAACGCGGGATTGATCCGGAAACGATCGTTCATCGCGGCGAGACCGTCACCGGAAAGTACGACTGGTTGAATTACTTCAAACAGAATCTTTCCAGTGCACTGCCGGACGGACGAACCACCGCGCTCAAAAATGCTTTTAAAAACTGGGGATTCGACACTCGGAAAAGCCGTTTCGAAAAGGCCTTCGAGCCGGATGCCGGAGTGTGCCGCTCCAATGCGGCGCTGCTCTTCCGGAAAGCATTGATTTCCAAGGTCGTCAATGCCGGGATCGTCCCGCCCATGCCGCATCAGGCTTGGAAAAAACTGTCACCGGAAAGCGGAAAGACGTTTATCGACAAAATTCCGTTGTTGCCGGAAATGGAGCATCCCGGAGAATGGCTGGAGTTCTTCCGGCAAAAGCCGCCGGACAATGCGCTCGAATGGGTTCAGATGCAGAACCGTTTCGAAGAGGCCGGCGTTCCGTTTGACGAAAAATCGGTTCGGAACGCATTTCCGAATCAAGAGAACAAGACCAAAACACCAGAAAAAGGATTTCGAACAATGCAGGATATTACACTTGAGGATTACAGAAAAATGATCGGCCGCCTGACTTCTTCCGGACGGCTGGAGCGGATGGACAAAGAAACATGGGAACAGCTGACGCTTGAAGATGCGCGCGATTATGTACGCGGATTTGACGAAGAAGCGTCCCCGAAACAGCAGTTGCTGATTACCACCATGAACGAGGAGGAACGGATCAGCATGAATCCCGCGGAAATCTCCGCCCTTTCCAGAATGGAGGCGAGTTTCATCATCGACAACGCTCCGCAGCGGGCGATTCCGAGGGAAGCCCCGGACAATCCCATTTCCGATGAAACGCGCCGGGAACTCAAGTCGCTGATGGACAAAGAGGAAATCCCCCGCATTCCGTATGTTCAGTGGAAAAATCTGTCGGAGGAGGAGGGGCAGCAGAAAATTGAACACGCCTATTCCCGCCGGAACGCCAGCGAAAAACAGAAGGATTTCGTTCGCCAGGCGTTGAAGGATAAAACCATCTCCGGAAAGATACTGAAAACGGTGTTCAAAACACCGACCATTTCCGAGCAGCAGCTTGATGAGCTCAGTTTCCTTCAGGCAACCCGCCTGATCGGCTCGCTGCCCGCCACGGAAAAACAGATCGAAGCCGTCCGGAATCTGGTCGCGGAAAAACGGCTCGAACCGCTCGACGACTATAAACTTTCTACCGCGGAGGCAAGCCGGATTCTTGAAAAAGCATACAAGGATACGCCGGAACGCGACCCGGACGGTCCGGCCAGCGTCAACCAGAAAGAGACGCTGATCAAACTGATCGAAAACCGCGCCATTCCGGAAATGGATCGGGAACAGATCGAGAATCTGACCTTCGGCGAAGCTGGAAAACTTCTG
>JAQVUB010000050.1 GCA_028699735.1 Lentisphaeria bacterium
CCTATGGACCTGATGGACCCTATGGACGTGGACGATGGACGAGGGACTTTGATGGACAGGCTGACAGCTGACAGCTGACAGCTGAAAACTATGGGTTGTGGACGTCAGTCCACCCCAAGTCTTTTCGTGTCTTTCGTTGTTAAAAAAAAGGCTTATTTTGGCTGACGGATTTTACTGACTCTGAGGTCATCCACCCAGACGGAGTCCAGAGAATTTCGATTATAGAGATAGACTCCGTTTCTGTGAACTTCCGGGCCGGTGGTGAAGGAGCCTGCCAGCAGGTGCCATTTCTGGTCACCGGGGATGTCAGCGCCCAGGCTGATATAAGTGGTCAATTTTCCATCCTGACTGTAATTGGATACTCCAACACAGTTGTGATAGGAGACTTTTGAGACCTCAAAGCCCTTCGACAGAGCCACTGTGATCTGATACGTGGTATTGGCTTCCAGCTGCAGAGGAAATTTATGCATACGGTATCCGCCATCTCCGGAAAGACGAAAACTGCGCTTGCCGGTATACGAATGGTGCAGATCGTGTTCATCACTCTCAAAATCCAAATCTAATATCGGCTCATCATATTCTAGCGGACGGGAAGCCTTTATACTGACCTGCACAGGAGCCAGAGCAGATTTCTCGGGGCGCGGAATGGAACGGTTGATCTTGCCCAGGGAAATGATCTCCGTACGGCTGAATTCGTCTGTGCGGATGGTCACCGGGATCACGGCAAATTCCTCCGAAGCTTGTGCCCGAAGGACTTCGACGGAAAGATTTTGTCCTGGTGCGACGCTGACGGTCTGGCTGCGATTTTCGGCTGTAATTGTAAACTCGCTGATTTGCGGCAGGAAATTGAAGAGATCGACGGTAAAGCGGTTGGTATCTTTCTGTTCCAGTACTGCAGTCCAGCCGTGATCCCCTTTGACCTCATCGATCAATACAAGGGCTGCCAGCGGGGTTTCCGGCGCGGTAAAGGAAACGGTCTGACCCTCAATCACAAAAGGCCAAGCTTTCGGGGTTTCATGCAGGGCGGTCAGATAGGTACTGCGCACCGTAAAATCAGGCGGAAGTTTGTAGCTGATTTTACCAGGAGTTCCAGTGAGATTAGAGAGGGTAATGGTAATGGCTTTGCTGCCGGCATGTTCGATCAGCGGAATGCCCTCCGGAAGCACCTGATGGACATAGGCCTGGATGGCAGGGTTGTCGCAGGTCAATCCAACCCGGTCCTTGAAGATGGCCAGGTTGAGAAAGGGGCTGATACGCTGGCGCAAACGCAATGCATGATACCCCTGTGAAAAAATGACGCTGAGGTCGAGACGGTTTCCTACCAGAAAAGCCTGGGTCAGGCTTTTTTCTGCCAGCGGTTTCGTCCAAAGCCCGTTGCAGGTACCCTGAAAGAAAATCTGATCCGGAAGAGTATAGCGGAAAATCTCCGGATTCCGGGCAAAACCTGACAGCAGGAAAAAGAGTTTTGTGCCAAAGGCATCGCCCACGCCTTCGGTCAGGGCGCAGAATTCCGGTTCGATTTCCCGCATCTGTTCGAACCATTGATCCAGCCATTGTTTTTTCAGCTGTGGTTTGTCCCCTTCGCCATGCAAGCCAAGGTGCGGATTGAAATCCGGCAGGCGATTACTAAACGCGAAGGTGTCCAGATATGCGGTATTGCAATGGAAATCCCGCACATAGAGGGTGAGCCAGAAGCGCAGAAAATCCGGGAATGCGTTGCTGTGCCATGACATGGGCATGTATCCGGTCAGCGATTCTTCGGCATTGCCGCTGATGATTTCGCCGTCGGCATGGGATTGATTCAGGCGGGCGGTCTGTTTCAGCAAATGTTCTTTATCGAGGGTATGATCGCTGCTGGAATATTCCCGGTTTTGTTCGAACCATTCCCAGGATGGCGGGCGGTATTGAGCAGGGTATTGCTCCCAGGGGATTGTAAAATAGCGGTCGGTCAACAGATAATAAGGTGAGACCGCATTGCCATGAAAATAAAAACCGATCTGGCCGTATTGGCGCCAGAAGCGAATCATTTCGGCAAACTGCTGTGCTCCCCCCTTGTCCGCTCTGGGCAGATAATAGGACGGGCAAGCGCCGTTGAAGGTACTGCCCCAGGATTGGATGTAGGGCAAGGATAAAAAAGCCGCATATTGAAAATCCAGAAGCATGGCACTGTAATCCGGGCGTTTGCGCATCAGGCCGCCATGGCCGGTATTGCTGCCGGCCAGCCAGGCGTCAGCATTGCGCAGCCAGGGGCGATACTGGTTGACCGGATAGAGCGAGTAAAAGAAGTTGCGGTAGAGGTCGGCGCTGCGGTGCCAGTCCCCTTCATGACCCGCAACCGCGAAGTGATAAGTTTGCTGTTTTCCGGCAGGGATGCGGTGTTTTCGCACGATGCTCAGTTCGATGGCGTCCTGTTCATGATTGCCTCGAGTGAAAAAGTGACTGGAGACCAGCAAGGGATCCTGCAGGGCAAAATAGAACCCCTCCTTTTCGTTGAACAGGGATACGAATGGCAAGCCGGCATGGTCCGGATATGCGACCGATTGTGTGCCCCTGGATGCCGGGCAGGAAAGAAATTCCCCGGCGGAGAAGGGCCAGACCAGAGTGTCACCTTCCGGCGAATCACTGATCCGCAGCCGGGAAATTCTGGGGGCTTCGATTTCCAGTACATCCAGTTCGGGATTCCGGTTGAGCACCGTGACTTTCCAGTCAATCAGTTCCGTCCGGGCTTCCAGCAGGAAAAGCACTTCAATGTCTTCTGCCGGAAATTTCCAGTGCAATTCCACTTTCGTTTCGGATCCCTGGCAGGCAATCAGTTTTGCGTCGGCAAAGCTCAAGTAACGGCGTTGTTTCCCGGTGGGTGCTTTGACCAGCAATTCAAACATGCTTTCGCATGGCAGTGCGGGCTGGTATCGAGAGCCGGTCAGCGGATTTCGAATGCCCGAAAGAGCCCCAGTCTGCTTGGAAAAGAGCAATTCCAGCCCGGGATTTTTCAGCAGGAGATAATCCTGGTCATTGAGCAGATAGTGGATTTGCAGAGCTTTGATTTCGGGTGCCACGCCATTCTGGCGATGCAAATCCATTTTGAGGGTCAGTGGCTTGTCGGCCGGCAAGGCGCTGAGATCAAGCCCCTGCAGCTTTTCAAAATGCTTTCCGGCATCGTTAGAGAAAGAGAATTCGACGGTTCCACCGCCGGTATTTTCAAAGCTGATTTTTTGCCACTGTTTTATTCCGGTTGGCAGCAGGGTTTTGAAATGGATTTCGGCCTGTAGTACAGTTGTCAGCGAGGTCGTTTCAGCTGGTTCCGGGTTAGGGATGAAGTTTTCCTGTTGTGTAAGCAGGATTTGATCGAGGCGTTTACCATTCATCAGATTTTGCAGCTGCAACTGATGGCTGCCTGCGCTCAACTCGCAAACGGCTCCTTTGATCCAGAACCATTGCTCTGCTGCAGGGATTTTTCCGCCCAGGGAAATATTATGGACATTGCCGTTAATCAGCAGATCGAAATTCCAGTTGGCAACTTTAGGAACCCAGACCCGGAACCAGATGGAATAGGTTCCCGGTGTGGCCAGATGGAAAGGCAAAGCAGCAAAGGTACAGTAGTCAATATACTTCTGGTTGGAGGCACCGGGATCATTCTGGGGACTGTATTCGCTGGCGCTTTGTTTGATCTGCAACAACTCATCGGCTTTGCCACCGGCTTTGCGGGCAAAGACATCCTCCTGAAAGAAGAAAGTCAGGGCATTTTCCGCTTCCAGCACCAGATTCTGCTGTTGCTGCTGCCCGGGCAAAGCTTCCAACATCCGGTAGATGCCTTTGTCAACATGGCAGCCAGAAAATTGCTCGATTCCCGGCGACATTTGCTGCAGACTGGCAATCGCAGGCAAACTCAAACATAAAAACCATAAACCCCATAAACGCATATTCATTTTCCTTTCGTCGAGATGGCTCAGGGACGTTGCTGCCAAACTTCTTTGACTTCCTGGTAACTGAATTTTCGGCAGAAGACCTGCAGATCGGCAAGAGCGCTGCGCTCTTTTCCGGGAACGCCGGTCTCATAACCGATTCTAATGACTTTGTCGTCAAAATCCTTTTGTGCATACGGTTCGGCAATCGGTCTTCTGGCGGCGACCAGGCCATCAATGAAAAGGATCATTTCCCGGTTATCCCAGGTCAAGGCAACCAGGTGCCATTCCTGATTTTTCCAGGTGCGGGGTTGATCCGTGCTTAAAAACAGATCTTTTCGCTCCGGAAAGCGAACCGAGATCAGCGCCAGAGTGGCTTTGTCTTGATCGCGCTGCAGCTGCACTCCCCAGCGATTCTTTTCCTGTCCACCGGTCAGATAGAAAAGCTGATAGATGCCTTTGGGAGCGGAGGCCAAATCGTGAAAATCCAGGGGTTTAATCCAGAAGAGCAGGGTGCCTTCTGCGGCATAAAAATGATTTTTTGCTTGATAGCTGATGGATTCGATGCCGTCTTCTCCGATTTGCAACGCATTTTGTTCATCGGTGAAGCGGACATTTCCGCGAGTATTCAGTACATTTCCGTCACCAAGACTGCTGTGTGCCTGCAAGTTTCCATTGAAAGGCAGGCGAAACAGCAAATCATTTTCCACTTGCGGGCGTACCATGGTCTCTGGGATTGGTTTCGTATTTTGCTGTGCAGGCAGAATCCGCACTGGTGCTGTAGCACGGCTGGTGATTGCCGGTATGCTCTTTTTTCCGGCAAAGAGGATGCGGAAATCATGCCGTGGTACCGGTACCTGGATGCGGTTGTCACGTACGGCAAACTCCTGCCGGCTTTCATAATCGACCGTCAGCGCGGGCAGGAAACCGATCCGTTCAGGGTGATATTCGATTTCAGCAAGCAGATCCTGCTCGCCGAGATTAGCGGCAACGATAAAGAGCTGTTCGCCGTTTTGCCAGGCACTGATTTTGATGGCATCCTGTTTGCAGTCGAAAAGTTGGCGGGATTGTTCAGACCAGTACGGATGAAAGTGCACGGATTCATCCCCCAGATTGAAATCGCTTTTAGCCCGGTGCACCAGGTCTCGTGTTGGTGTATGCGTATTCCAGGCATGCCAGGTGATGATATCATGCAAGAGCATCAAAGTCAGCAGAGAACGGTTGGCCTTGCGGATTTTTTCTTCGCCATATTCCGCCATACTCAGGCGGACTTCACTTAAGAACACCGGTACAACGCCAAACTGACGCCCCATGACATGAGCCCGAACAAAATCCAGGGGCCAGTTGTCGATGTAATCGCGGTTGGGATTGTCGAGGAATCGCTGTTCGCCATCGATGGAAATGGCCGCAAAGGAATGACAGGGAGTCATGGTGACTCCACTTTTGTGTATGGCATAATAATTCGGCATGCCGTTTTCAATCCAGACTGCCGCATTGCGCCGCAGAGTTTCGCGCAGGCCGCGTATGCCGAATTCCGCCTGGATTTCGCCATCGCTCCGCAGGTATCCGGCATCGAGGGCGAGATCGCGCATGGGGCGCAGATAGGCCTCATCCTCGTAGACGGTGAACATGCCGACGTTCTTGAGGTACTGGTCGTAATGATAGGCTTTGAAATCCTGGAAGCTTTTGGTGAAGCTGTTCATCCAGACGCGTTCCCATTCTCCGCGATAGACGCGACCTTCCGGGGTTTCCAGCATATAGCGTATCCAGTCAACAAGCTGATAACGCAGGAAAACCTGGCCACGATTGCGGTATTGATCCATGGCTTCTTTGGCTTCTGCATAGGAATCAGGATAAGGATTGTAGGAACAAAATGCATGAAATTTACTGGCTTCGGAATTTCGGGAGACTGCCGCGCTGTACTGGAAACTGTGGACATTGGGCAGTTCCGGATTGGCACCCACCAGCCAGGAGCGCCAGCTGGCTGGTAAAGGTTTGCTCGGGGTAGGCTGAATACCGAATGCAATCGTACGTGGTTTTGACAAAGCAAAGGCCTTGTTGACAAAATGCACACGGAGTACCACGCGATCTTGCTCCCGAACCAGTTCGAGGGCAGGCTGGCGTTCATCCAGAGACCAGTACCGGTCGCTTTCCGCACACCAGGTCAGACCGCGGTCTTCATTGCCGACCCAGACCATCGGCTTGAAGTTTCCAAATGTTCCTGCAGTATTGGGTTGCTGCATGCTGTCCCAGATGACGCCCTGCCTGGAGGCCGTAGCCCCAGCACTGAATCCCAGTCTCTTGTCGCTGATTTCATACATCAGGGTGGCCTGTCCGGGCAGCAGGGGGATGTCCAGCGTGAGTTTCTCAAGATTCATCGCGTGTTTGGGCTGCAGGGTGAGTTCAATCCAGGCAAAACCGTCATATTCCAAAGAATTGCTGATGTTTGCATCCAGTTCACCCAGGCGTGCTTTTGCTGCAAATTTCATGTTGCTGCGGGTCTGTTTCTGGACTTCATATGAGCCGCTTTGCAGCTGAACGCTGCGCCCATCGATGATCGCTGAAAGCGAGATTGGAGCCGCCAGCAAGTTTTCGATTTCCCTGCCGACAGTCGGTTCGGTCTGTTTGGCGGCAATCTGGTCAAAGAGAGCGGTTTTTCCGACCGTCATGAAGCTGGAAACCATAGAGGCAGTATGGTTTTTCCAGGTAATCGGCAGAAATTCCGGGAAGATTTCCACGCTGGTACCGGCTTTGGAGCCGACGAAAGGAAAATTTTGATAGTCATAATCATAAAATTCGCGGGCGATCTCCTTGCTGCCAGCCGACAGTATGATCAGGAAGCGATATTTCCCATCCTTTTTGAGCAGTCCCGGCAATCGGATTTCCAGGTGTTCCAGTTTGCTGGAACGTAAAGGCAGCTCTTTTGCAAAAATTTTGCTGCCGTGGGGATCAAGCAGTTCGATGCGTGCCTTGTCAACTCTGGCAGCCAGTTCGAGGTTTGAAAAGTCCACCAGATCAATCCAGGCTTTCTCAAAATATGGCAGATAGCGCATCATGCAGATAAACTGTTTTTCGCGCAGGTCAGCTGATATCTTAGGCAAAATGGGATTTTTGAGAAAGGGGATTTCCGCCTGGTACAACAGGGAATTTCCGCTGTGCAGATCCAGTTTGATCGTATTTTTTTCTGCCAGACTGGGTGCCATCGATAATTCCAGAGGTTTTTTTGCATCTTCCAAGCTTTTCAGGGTCTTTTCTGAATGAGCAGTGACGATCCCGTTCGCCAGAACTTTTCCAGAAAAGGTGGTTTTGCCGGGCATCGTTCCGTGCAACCGTGCAGTGGCTTTGACGGTTCCGTCCGGCTGCCGGAAATCGATCTGATATCCGGGAGCCTGTTCCTTGAATATTATCACCGCGCCGGCATTATGCGAATTCAGGATGCTGGCTGCCGGCGACAAGGTTGTCCAACTGCCAAAGTCACTCCAGTAACGCGATATCTGCAAAAGCCAGCGGGTATTCTCCATGACTTCTTTGACACCCAGTTCGGCAAAGGGGATGGCGCATTCGCCTTCCCAGAATTCCTCTGTGGTGCGGCTTTTACTTAGCGCAGCGAGGTTCCAGTCCTTCTGCACGCCTTCAGCCACGGTCCACTGCTGATCATAGACAATCGTTCCGGCGGCATTGATAAAAATCATGAAGTGCCCCTTTTCGACCGTGTGCTGGCCAAAATGCGGATCCAGCAGAATTTCAATGCGATCCTCCTCGAACCCCGCTGGCGGGAATTGGTCACGACGGTTCCAGGCGGCTTTCGGCTTTTTACCGGCAGGATAATATGTCAGGCGCCAGGCAATGTACAAATGCGTGGCATCATAGGCCATATACATCGACATGGGTCGGCTATCCAGCTGCTGAGCCGTGACAAAACCGCTGAGCATGGCTCCAGGTGCCCATTCTTCAGCATCAATCGTTCCGTCAATCTGCGGAGCTGCCAAAAGCCGTGGCACGGCAAATTGCGGCGGAACGACATCATTGCTTCCCGCTGCTAAACGGAAAGCGACACCGAAATGGAGCAGGATCAAAGCAAGGATTGTTTTTCTTATCATCCGTCGTGAATCCTTTTGGGATATTTCCAGATTGTAAATTTGATGTGCAGCGGCAAAATTTTCCGTTGAGCAGATTAAGGATACAGCGGATCGGGCAGCTTGTTGAAATACCAGCGTCCGGAAGTACGCGCCGTGCTGCTGACGGTATTGACCCATTGCCGGGCTTCATTCAGCGATGGCGTCATGACATTGCCGCCCAGCGCCAGAAAATTGATGCTGGAGCGGTGATGCGGGTAATAACTCTGTGCTTGACTGGGGTGAATATACGGGTAGGGTATGTCCACCTGGCTATCGGGATTGCGCGGGTTGTAGAAGCTGGTATTGCTGCCTGTTGCATCTCCCGCATAAACCAGACGGGAAGCATTCGTTATCCGGCTCAATTTCTGCTCAGAAAAATAGAAAGCGCGTGTCGTATTGCTGCCGTAGCCATTGATACCGATCGTCTGGACGGCTGCCAGACTCGAGAGGGTCTCACTCATGTTGCGAATGCCACGGCTTTTCAACAGAGCCGCCTGCGAAGTGCCGGCATCCGGGGAAGCCGGGCAAACCCAGTATATGGCATTGTTGGTATAGGGAACCAAGACCGCAACCCAGCGATAAATACCACTTTCACCGGCGACCTTCTGCAGCCACCCGGGAACCGTGTCATCATTTTCATCACAGTACATTTGTACGGCCAGCCCGATCTGCTTGAGATTGTTGACACAACTGATTGCCTGGGCACGGCCTCGGGCTTGGGCAAGAGCCGGAAGCAACATGCTAGCCAGGATCGCAATGATGGCTATCACAACCAGCAATTCAATCAATGTAAAATAAATCTGTAACCGTTTGCCCTGTACTGCAATTCCGTACCCGTTAACTTTCAGATTTCTGCTCATGTCAATCTCCTTTTTTTGTCAGTGATTTCTCTCTTGAAAAAATATCAATTACCTGTTCGTTGATGATAGCTTTGTACCGCTTGAGTTTCGAATGACCAGTTCCGGTTTGACGAGAATGGTTTCATTTTTCCATTTTTCCTGCAGTGCCTGGGCGGTAAGATGTCCAATTTCGCGTTCATTGATGGAAATGGAGCTGAGTGTTGGTTCCATCAGTTCACAGGTGGCTACACTATTCAGCATTCCCATGACCGCAATATCCCGGCCGACCGTAATGTTCATCTCCCTGGCCATCCGGTAGATGGCTGGCGTACGGAAGTCACCGGCTGCCAGAAAGGCTTCGCATTCATCTTCAAAACAGCCGCGCAATTCTTTGTCAAAACGCGCATCATTGGCATGAATGCCGCCGGTGGGGCCGTCGATCAGACGCACCAGCTGATAAAAATCCAGGCTGGCCTCATTGTATGCACATTCAATGCCATCCAGTAGTAGATGAACATAATTATCGCTATGAATACCAACCCGCCGGCAGTACATTTCATCAAGACGCTGCAATCCGAACACGGCCAGTTTCCGCCGGCCCTGTTCAAGAAAATATCGCCCGGCAAGATAACCCGCCTGTTTCATGTCCGTTAAAATCCGGTTGACGTTGCCAAAGGGCACGGAACAACTGTCAAAAATGACAAAATTCAGCTGCTCAAAATCTGTCAGATAGTTGCTCAGGTGCCGGTAGGGAAAGTGCCGGTCACCGTAGATTACCAGAGAATGATACCGGTTCTTCATTGCCTGGTCAAGCCATTCTTCAGCCTGCTCAATCGGAGTACCGGAGCCAAAACCGGCATGCAAGGGAATGTTGTAAAAGGGCTGCCCATTCAACACTTCCTGTATCGCCGCAAACAACTTCCCGAAAATGGAAATGTTGATGTCTACTAAATACCCGACTTTCGTCTTCCCCTCTACAAAAGCTGCCTGCGGCTCCGTTACAAACGTACCCTTGCCCTGCAGTCGCTTCACATAACCCTCACCCTCCAATACCTGCAAAATGTTCGATACCGTCAGATAACTGATCCCATAGCGAGAACATAACTCCCTGGCACCAGGCAACTGACTGCCACGAGCATACTTCCCAGATTGTATCTCACTCTTCAGCTGCTCACTGAACAGGACATACTTCGGGACTTTCTTCTCAATGACCAAATTACCCATGACCGATCAACCTCAACAAAAAAAATAAAATGACCTTATGTGAATCTGTTGAAAAGGGGTGATATATATCACTTGCATTCACTATAAAACGGCAAATCGGGTTTGTCAAATGGTTGCAATTTTTTTTCTGGTTTCAGGTGACTTTTCTGGTAATGCCTCAGTTAAACTTGGTAACAGAGGAATTCTTTTTAACAACAAAAAGCACGAACCGACCCGAAAAAATTTCATGGGAAACGGTTTTTACTGGGGAAATTCATTGTTCACCCCATGAAATTTTTTCGGGTCGTTAGTGTCTTTCGTTGTAAAAAAAT